>CAJQOX010000332.1 GCA_905480075.1 uncultured Aureispira sp.
TCACCATAATTACAAATATTTTGTGCATGCAGGAGATTAAAGGAAAAAATAAAAATAATAAATAATAACTTAAAGGAAGATTTCATTTCTGAATATTTTATATAAAAACTTATACTTATAAAAAATTTATATTTGACAACAGCTTTAACTCTAAAAAAACAAGTATTTATATTTTCACAATAAAAATATAAACAGGTAATTCAATTATCATACAATTATCAAAAGTAAATCAATTTTAAAACCGCGAGTAATTTTTATATTAAAAAGTTATAAAAGGTATGAATAATGATATGAATGGTAATAAAAACCATAAATTTTAGAGCTTAACAATCTTTTTACTAAAGGGTTTCCCCGAAATAAGTATATTCAAAAAATAGACTCCAGCAGGTAAATCATGGGTAGACACTTTGGTTTCAGAGGTCCCTGCATTCAATTCCACCTGCTGAATAATTTGCCCTGAAATTGTATAGAGACTCAATTCTATATCTTCTGAGTTAATACTGTATGAAATGTCAATTGTCAGATCGTCTGTGACAGGGTTAGGGTAAATCCTGATATATTGATCGATATCTTCAATTTCATTAACATCTACCGTCATGTTGGGAGAACAGAGTGTACGGTCCATTATGATAGCCATGATTGAATCCGCTTTTTGGTAATTCACCCGACCACCGGACAGAATTTTTAAACTATCAGCACTTTGCAATTTATCAACCCCTTCCATCAGTGCATATTTGACTGCGAAGTAGGTTGCATCAGGATATTTGTCAAACAACAAAGCAGCAGCACGGGAAATCTGAGGTGCAGCAAAAGAGGTTCCCTGAACATTGACAAAACCATTTACAGAACCCGCCTGAGTAGAAACCTCATTCCAGGGTGCTGCAATATCAATATGAATAGAACCATAATTGGAGTTGACATCCAGTGAATTCAGACTTTGGTCCACCTCTGCAACTGCTATTACATTATCTATACCCAAAGTGCCGGTAGTATCCCAGATAGAATTCGAGGGCCAGTGTCTCAAAGAATCAGCCCCCTCAACAATCGACCCGTCATTCCCGGCAGAGGCAACAAGCAATACTCCACAGTCATTCCCTACATAGGCAATCTGATTTTCCAGTAACATACAAGGGTCTCCATAATAGCCCCAACTTGCATTGATCACTTTTACCTTAGCAGTTCCTCCTGCAATAGATCTTTCGTAATCAGCTGCATAACGAACGGCACAGGCAGCATGAAAAAGTGATCCGTTGCCGGCCTTGTCGGTATATTTTAAGGGGAGAATACCAATATCCGTTTTCATACTACCTGTATCAGGAAGTATACTTTGCTGACTGATGCCGGCAACAACACCTGCCACTGCTGTTCCATGACCGTGGTCATCACTTGCATTATTGTTATCATCTACAAAATTATACCCCCACACAGCATTAGGCAAACAGCCACTTGCCGTAGAAGCCCCTTCGGACAAATAAGGAGTCAATCCGGTATATTCATAATCCAATCCTGAATCTATGATTGCTACCAGGGTTTTAGCAGTAGTATTTCCGGCACTTGCAGGCGGAACCACTGAATCGGGCAGACCGTTTGCTGTGCCTGCCAAAAGGTTATAGTTAGGATCAGAACTTAATAATTGAGGTTTTGAAGATGTTTTTGTGGTTGTCTGACGGGTACCACTTCCAAAACCTTCCAACATACTTGATGCAGTATCAGATATCCCCCACAATTCAATATCACCACAAAGGCACTGCTCAAGAGGCACTGCTCCGAGTTCTTCTCTTACAGCTTCCTTCATAGAATCCTGTTCGGCTATTGTCAAAGTAGCAAGCAAAGCAGGATCAAATTCTATAATCATACTTTGACAACGAACAGGTGCCCCGGAACCGTCCACGCATTTACCTACTTCAATCTTTTTAAAGACCGTATTAAGTGTTAGCATTGGAAAAGAATCATTTGTAACCTGTGCACGAAAAAGCCAATTGTGATGAGCGGTAGAATCCAGATTATCAACACCCAGAACATGAGCATTAGAGGAAGTACTATCAACCCCTACCAGAAAAGAGGGGTCAGATTGTGCAATCCCTCCTGCATTATCAGTAATAATATTGCTGCTTGTAGACCCTCCGTTTTGTTGATTCTGTCCCAGAAACTGAGTCAAGGGATTCAATGAAGTCCCCCCTGCCAAATTTGAAGTATCTCTTCTTTCCCATCGGTATTTGTTACCTAAAAAATTTGTAAAGCTTTGTTCATCGGACTCCAATCCTGACCCTGCTTCAATGGTAATTCGTTTACCTGGATTTCTTCTGCGCACTCCTCCGATCCCTAAATCTGCCTGAGGTGAATAATTAAATGCCGTTGTATCTGTACCAGCCTGAGGTACATAATGTGAAGCAATTATTGGTGTCACCTGCTTAAGCCTGAATATTTTCTTTAATCTGAACATATCTTTAAAGCCAAAATAATTATCATGTACTTTAAGGTTTGACAAGACCGAAAACCTCTGAGAGATCAGAGATCCTATTATAGCATTTGCTGCATTATTGTTTAGCAAGGGTCTGACCTCGCTGAATTTATTATTCGATACATTAAAATACTCCAGGGGCATGCTACTGCCGCCAGGGCCAAAGCCTGAAAGCTGAAAACCCAACAACCACTCCAGGTTCAATTTACCTCTGATAAAATTATTACTTATATCCAATTCCCTTAAAAATTTCGTTCCTGAATAAGCAGGAAAGCCACTCAAGGGCCCTACACTGACAGTTGAAACAGGCGTCGGTAATTTTCCATAAATTTGATTATTGTTGACATAGAGGTATTGTAAATTACTGAACCTTTCAAGTAATTGCAGCGGCATAGGTCCATATAAGCGATTCTCAGACAAATCAAGGGTAATCAGATTTGTCATTGTAGAATTGATGTTAAACTCAATACTATCAGTTACTAAGGAGTCCATTGCGTCCTGTGCATAAAGTTTTTGAAGGTTAGACAGGTTTTTCAACAACCTCCCGATATTTTTGAAATCCTGAATATTATTCCTCTCAATATACATCCTTTGCAAAGATCCGGGAATAGCTGCAGAAGAAATTATAGCAGTTGTAGCAGTATTCTCAATATAAAGCTCCTGCAATGAACCCAATGAATTAAGCATTGTGTCCAGAAAAACAGTATCAGCAGGAAAAGTACAGTCCGTCATTATTAATTTGACAAGAGAAGAAGTAACCGGCAGAGAATATAATTTTAAAGGGTCCGGTAAAATACAGTTGTCCATCTTAAGGGTATTCAGATTAGACATGTTATGCAACAAAACCTGTAGAAACTCAGTGCCCATATCCGGCAGGTCCATCCAACTAATATCAACATACTTCAGACTTGGTGCCGGAAGGCCGGCAGTTTTTCTCAGGGTATCCCCGAAATAAATATCGACATTGCCACTCAAAATCAGTGTATCCAGCTTATTCAATCTGTCGTTATTAAAAAGTGTATCAGGTAAAGTACCACCGACAATTGTCTGATTTGTAATAACAATCTTGGAAATACGATACTCCGAAGTGCTGCTATGTATAGTATCAACTCCAAACCAATCGGAAGGAGGTGCCCCCAAACCGGGGTCCCATGCCTGAACAGGCAAAAAGTTCAGAGAAAGTTCCGTTGCCATATCTATCAAAGCAAGGGAATCAGAGACATTACAATAAACCTGAGATTTTGATGTTATGGGTTTTAATAGAAAAAGGGTTAAAATAATTGAAAAGCAATTTAATAATTTCATTTGTGGTATTTTTGTGTTTGTTTTTGGCTGAAAAGCAAAATCGAATATTAAAACATAAAAGTCTTTACAAATTCGACTAAAATAACAGGAATCAGCATCTGAAATTCTTACTTTTTAAGGGAGGGTTTGGATATTTATTGACTTATTACACTTTTATTTCAATAGATTTTAATATTCTTTAAGATAAAAAATACTAGTTATTGTCGGATTTCAATAAAAAATAAATCAAAAATAGTAATTTTACTTTCTAAAAGTAATTAAAATGTTGAAAACAAAATTTAACTTCACAGGATTAATTCTACCATAGATATCAGAACAACTTTATACACATAATATATTTTATTTATTGCCTCAACTCGTATCTTGTTACCATCTACTAAAAAAATTATTTTATTATGACATTAAATACTGTTGAAACTGCAAAGAACACTGCTTTATTCGAAAAACATGTTGCTCTACATGCAAAGATGTTGCCTTTTGCAGGATATAACATGCCGATCTCTTATACTAAAATCATTGAAGAACACCTTACCGTCCGGAATGATGTAGGAATTTTTGACGTCTCGCACATGGGTGAGTTTATTGTTAAAGGAGAAGGGGCCCTGCCTCTTATCCAAAAAGTGACATCTAATGATGCATCAAAGCTCGAGATTGGTGATGCTCAATATTCATGCCTACCTAATACAGAAGGAGGAATTGTGGATGATTTGCTGGTCTACCGACTCACTGAAAAAGAATATATGTTAGTGGTGAATGCCTCTAACATCGAAAAAGACTGGAATTGGATTGAAAGCTACAATTCCTTTGGTGCAGAAATGAAAAACATCTCGGATCAGACAGCACTGATGGCAGTACAGGGGCCGAAAACTGCTGAGGCGCTTCAATCATTGACGGATGTCGACCTCAGTAGTATGAAGTACTACACCTTCGTAAGAGGCAAATTCGCCGGTTTTGACAATGTTATTATTTCTGCCACGGGCTATACTGGTTCAGGTGGCTTCGAAATTTATGTTGCCAATGAAAATGCCCCCGCTGTATGGGATGCTATCATGAATGCTGGTGAAGCTTTTGGAATCAAACCTATAGGATTGGGCGCAAGAGATACTCTTCGACTCGAAATGGGCTATTGCCTTTATGGTAACGATATCAATGATACTACTTCTCCGCTCGAAGCAGGACTTGGCTGGATTACAAAACTAAAAAAGGAAGACTTTGTAAACAAAGACTATCTGGTTCAACAAAAATCTGAAGGCCTCAGCAAAAAACTAGTGGGTTTTGAAATTTCAGGTAAAAGACCTCCTCGTCAGGGCTATAATATTGTCAATGCCGAAGGTACTGTTATAGGTAATGTTACTTCAGGAACAAAATGCCCTTCTCTTGATAATCCTGTAGGAATGGGTTATGTGGACATTGCATATGCCAAAAGAGATACTGAAATCTTCATAGAAGTACGAGGTAAAAAACTGGAAGCAAAGGTTGTAAGGTTGCCTTTCTACAAACCTGCATAATTAAAAGCCGAAAGGACACTTTCTGTGTCCTTTCAGCTTTTACCCCCCTTTCTCTTTTCTCTCCCCTGCTACATCAAGAGTTTTTCTGAACATCAGACAACTTATTTTGCCGGCTACTTCCTTCTAGTTAACCATCCGCTTCTGCCTTATACTAATCTCCGAATATTTTTTTGTGTTACAGATAAATTACTGTTCTTAGGTAAGGCGTCGCAGAAACCTGCCAAAAAAAGGAAGCAAAAACACAATAAAGGACATTTTGTCACCGATTTTCATTTGGCACAAGACTTTTTGTCATGTATTTTAATTTGGTACATCCCTTGTTGGTACAATATCATAATTAATATTTTGATTTCATTTAAAACCAACAATCATGAGCAAATACAAATTCAATCCATTCACTCTCAATTTTGATGATCTTGGAAAAACAGTCGATGATTTTTTAAGCAATGTAAAAGTAGATGACTTCTTCGGGTCGGATTGTCTGAGGTCTCTACCGGCTATCAATGCAATAGAACATCCGGATAAAATAGTACTTTCTGTGGCTGCACCGGGTCTGAAAAAAGAAGATTTTGACCTGCATATAGAAAACGATTTGCTGACTATTTCGTCAGACAGAAAAAAAGAAGCTTTGCCGGATGATGTCAAAATCCGCCGCAGGGAATATGACTATTCAAAATTTAAAAGAACTTTCAAGTTGAGTCAGAAATATGATTATACCAAAATAAAAGCCAAATATGAAAATGGCTTATTGATTGTTACTGTTGCCAAGAAAGATGGACAGAACGAGGGTAAAATCAAGGTGGAAGTCAACTAAAAAAATAAATAGATTTCATAGTTTTGTTTTTAAATTGTTTTAAAGGAGCTCCTGCTTGCGGGGTCTCCTTTTTTTTCTTAGCTTGAAATTTTCAGGAACAAACAAATAGCTAAAATAAACATGAAAACATTAAAATTCACCACCAACATCAACTGCAGCAATTGCATTAAAACAATAAGCCCTTTTCTGAACGAAACAGAAGGAATAACAAAATGGTCGGTAGATACGGATAATCCGGATAAAACATTGACAGTAGAAGGAGAAGACCTATCGGCCTCTACAGTTATTGACACAGTAGAAGACGCTGGTTTTAATATCAGCATTAAATAATCAGGGTTTATTCACGAACGGTTTTTATTGTGATTTATCATTATGTTTAATCAATCAATTCTATAATTTTTTAATTTTAATGGTTAAAATTAAGCCGTTGGTATAAAAACAAGACTGCCAATTTTTTTTTTATTTTTACCATAATTAAAATTCTGTATTAATTGATTATGTTTACTGTATTATAAAAAATACTTATACAAAAAGTTATGAAAAACATATTGTCCTCTTTATTATTTACTGTCCTGTTGTTGTTATTGCTTCCTGAATCTACATTAGCCCAAAAGGGCAAAAAAGGTAAAAAAGGCAAGGATAAAACAGAAAAACCTGTTGAAAAAAAGAAAAAGCCCCCTGTAAAAGGAGCCCCCAAACCATACAAAGAAGTAATTACTGATAAAGCAGTATCCCAAAATGGATTGATGACGACACATAAGGTAGGAGATAAATTCTTTTTTGAGCTCCCTGTGGATTTGCTTGAAAAGGAAATTATGGTGGTCAGCAGAATTTCGGGCTATGTCAAAAACCTTAGTTTTGGTGGTGCCGGAATGAAATCCCGGCCGCAACAGGTAATACGCTGGCAAAAGGTGGATAATAAAATCCTGATGCGTTCGGTTTCATACAATAGCGTGGCGGACGAAAAAGAACCGATATATAAATCGCTTCGAAACAACAACTTTGAACCTATCATTCACAGTTTTCCAGTGGCTGCCTACAAAAAAGACACTACAGGAAAAACACTGGGAATTGTTTTTAATGTAAATGCATTTTTCAGTTCAGACATTGCTTTGATCGGTGCATTAAATGACGGCCAAAGAAAACGTTTTGCCATTGGAGGAGTTGACCCTAAACGAAGTATGATTTCAGGCACTAAAAGTTTCCCTACCAATACAGAAGTCAGACATATACTAACCTACAGAGGAAAAAAATTACCTGATAATTTTCTGACTCAGACGCTGTCCGTCGAAATGAATCAGTCTTTTATTCTCTTGCCTGAAACACTTATGCAATCAAGGGTTTATGATGAAAGGGTAGGATATTTTTCCATTGAACAAACAAACTACAGCTCTGACAAACAAAGAGCTGACAAACAACGGTTTATTACCAGGTGGCGCCTTGAACCCAAGGACATGGAAGCCTTTAAACGTGGTGAATTGGTTGAACCTAAAAAACAAATAGTTTATTATATCGACCCCGGGACACCTGAAAAATGGAGACCCTATCTAAAGCAGGGAATCAATGACTGCAAAAAGCCTTTGAGGCTGCGGGTTTCAAAAATGCGATTATTGCCAAAGACCCACCTTCCAAAGAAGAAGACCCCGACTGGAGTCCTGAGGATGTCCGGTATTCAGTAATTCGCTACATCACAACCGATATCCCGAATGCACAGGGTCCTCATGTACATGACCCCCGTACCGGTGAAATTCTTGAGTCAGATATTCTTTGGTACCACAATGTGATGAACCTGCTCAGAAACTGGTATTTTGTGCAGACTGCAGCTATAAATCCTGCTGCACAGAATACTGCCTTTGATGATAAAGTAATGGGAGAACTGATACGCTTTGTGGCAGCCCATGAAGTGGGACACACGCTTGGGCTACCTCACAACATGGGTTCTTCTGTGGCTTATCCTGTCGATTCGTTGCGTTCACCTTATTTTACAGCTACACACGGCACGGCACCATCTATTATGGATTATGCCCGTTTCAATTATATTGCTCAGCCCGGAGATGGAGTCAAAAATTTAAGCGCAAAAATTGGTGAGTATGATGTATGGTCTATCGTTTACGGCTACAAACCCATTCCCGAAGCCCTTTCTGCTGCCGCAGAACGCAAAGTGCTCAACACCTGGATTAAAGAGAAAGCCGGCAACCCTGTTTTTCGCTTCGGTGCACAACAGTGGAGAACGATCGACCCTTCCTCTCAGACAGAAGATCTTGGCAATGATGCCGTCCGGGCATCTCAGTTTGGTATTGCCAACCTGAAAAGAATTTTGCCAAAACTAATTGAATGGTCTTCGGAAGAAGCAAAAAACTATGAAGACCTCCGGGAATTATACAATCAGATTTTCGGTCAGTTGGGACGCTATATGGGACATGTCACCAATAATATCGGTGGTGTTTACAAGTACTCAAAAACTTATGATGAAGAAGGAGTAGTCTACAGACATGTACCGAAGGAAAAACAGCAGAAAGCGATGGCTTTTCTCAACAAAGAGCTTTTTGACACCCCCGATTGGCTGATAGTTCCTGAAGTACTCGACAGAATTGAAGCTACCGGAATTGTGACCCGCCTACTGAATTTTCAAAAACGATACCTAAACAGCCTTTTCGACAAATCAAGAACGGATCGTCTGATGGAAGCACAGGCGACGGAAGGAGACAAGGCATATGCTTTGACAGATCTTTTTGCGGATGTACAGAATGGTATCTGGTCTGAATTGAAATCTTCTGAAGCTATAGATGCCTATAGACGAAACCTGCAACGTGCTTATATTCAGAAAATGGCATCACTAATGAAGAGTACTGAAGACCAATCAGATGTCAAGGCGGTTGTCCGGTTTATGCTCAAAAGACTTATTAAGGAAATTAATACTAATATCACTAAACAAAGCAATCCTATTTCTTCCTTTCATCTTGAAGATATTCTTGAACGAATAGATGAGATTTTGAATCCTGAGAGGAAATAATTTTTTAAAAGGATTGATTGACAAATTTGTGGTTTTCACAATGAATAAAACTAGAAAATGCTCAATTGCTTTTTGCAATTGAGCATTTATTTAAAACCATAGAGAAATATCATATCTTTTTTTCCGTCTTATCGCTGACCTTTCGGACGATCAACCTTGTTCCCTTGTCATAACACAAATAACTCCAGGCCCAGTTGACAAAGACCACGAGTCGGGAGCGAAAATCCACGAGCAACATCAGGTGAATGAACATCCACATGAGCCAGGCTATCCATCCGCCGAACTGAAAGGATTTCATATCCACCACGGCAAGATTGCGGCCTATTGTAGCCATAGTCCCCTTATCTTTATAAACAAAGGCTTTCATTTCCTTTTCTTTGGCAAGAAGATTAAAATTTTTCCCAAGTTTCACCCCCTGCTGCACCGCCACAGAGGCAAGCATAGGAAGACCATAGGGTTCCTCTTCTGAGGGGCAGGCGGCGACATCCCCGATTGAAAAAATATTTTCATAGCCTTTAACCCTGTTAAATTCATCTACAAGAATTCTGTTCGAAGAAGTAAAATCAGCTTTTAACCCCTTGGTCGGCACCCCTTTTACTCCGGCAGTCCATATAAGTGTTTTGGCATAATAGGTTTCATCATTAGTATAGAGGGCATGTCCGTCATAATCCTTCGCCCGGACATTCAGCCATACATTGACCCCCATTTTGCGCAGAAAACTTTCAGAATTATCTGAGGACTTCTGAGACATTGCCGGCAACAATCTATCTCCTCCCTGTACAATATGAATCTGCATACGACGGATATCGAGATCCGGATAATCTTTGGGCAGGATATATTTTTTCAGTTCTGCCAGAGCCCCTGCCAATTCCACTCCTGTAGCGCCACCTCCCACGATAACAAAACTCATCAGGGCTTCTCTTTCATTGAGATCAGAAGTGTGAATTGCCTTTTCGAAATTCTGTAAAATTACCGACCGCAGATTCAGTGCTTCCACCAGGCTTTTCATAGGCATGGAATATTTTTCGATATTTTTCATCCCAAAAAAATTGGAATCAGCACCGGTAGCCATTACCAGATAATCAAAAGACAGAGAGCCGATAGAAGTATACACAATATTTTGTTCCCCGTCGATCTGATGAACCTGTGCCATTCTGAAGTGAAAATTTTTCTTTCGGTTGAAAACCTTTCTGATAGGATAAACTATAGAATCGGGTTCAAGGCCTGCACTAGCTACCTGATACATCAGCGGCTGAAAAGTGTGGTAATTATTCTTGTCGAAAAGGACAATCTGATATTTTTTGGAATTAATGGATTTGACAAATTTAAGACCGGCAAAGCCACAACCTATAACAACTATGCGGGGTAAATCAATATGCGGTATATTCATTATGATGATACGTTGAAGAACAAAAGTATTACTGCCTGCAATTTACTTAAATAACTTAAAAAATGCTTCAATAATTCCTATAAAGAAATTAATTCTGCAAAAACAGTAAACAACAAGAAGGGAAGATTCCTCAAAGAACTTTTAATGGATTCACAATCATTCATTAATCCTATAAATTGAATAATATGAATAATCTATTGAAAGGCCAAAGCAGAATAAGAAACACCTTATAGACAATAAGATGTTTTTCATTAAAGAAAAGCAACAGAACGAAAATTTACTGATGCCCTTTCTGTTTATGAAACAGTAAAGAAATGTCCATAAAGCAGTAAAAAAACATCCTGACATTAAGAAATTAAGGTTATTCTGCTCCTTCTATCAAAATCTGAAGAATAGCCGCCGCCGCCTTAGAAATGACCGTTCCGGGGCCAAAGACACCGGCTACTCCTGCCTCATAGAGGTAGTCATAATCCTGTGCAGGAATTACTCCTCCAGCCACAACCAGGATATCTCCGCGGCCCAGCTTTTCGAGCTCTGCAATAATAGCCGGCACCAGGGTTTTATGTCCTCCGGCGAGAGAAGAAACCCCCAGGATATGCACATCATTTTCGGCCGCCTGTCTTGCGGCTTCCTGCGGTGTTTGAAATAGCGGTCCGATGTCCACATCGAAGCCCAGGTCGGCAAAGCTAGTGGCGATAACTTTAGCGCCTCTGTCGTGGCCGTCCTGTCCCAGTTTGGCCACCATAATCCGCGGTCGACGGCCTTCGAGTTCAGCAAATTTATCGGCCAGTTTCTGTGCATTTTTAAAATTATCGTCCATAGCAATTTCTTTAGAGTATACCCCGGAGATGGAGCGGGTATTGGCCTTGTATCGGCCGAAGGCGACTTCCATGGCATCGGATATTTCACCGAGGGTAGCCCGCAGGCGGGCGGCATTGACAACCAATTCCAACAAATTCCCCTTGCCCGACTTTGCTGCCTCACTGATGAGGTTCAGCGCAGCTATTACGGCATCAGAATCGCGGGTTTTCTTAATTTCAGTTAATCTTTTGATCTGCGCCTTTCGCACAGCATCATTGTCCACCTCAAGAATATCGAGCGGGGCTTCTTTTTCCAGCTGAAAGACATTGACCCCAATGATCTTATCCTGTCCTGAGTCTATACGAGCCTGTTTGCGTGCGGCAGCTTCTTCGATGCGCATTTTGGGCACACCTGTTTCTATAGCTTTGGCCATACCCCCTAATCCGAGGACTTCCTGAATATGTCCCCAGGCTTTTTTAGCCAGTTGGTCCGTCAGATATTCCACATAATAAGAGCCGGCCCAGGGATCTATTGTTTTGGTGACATTCGTATCTTTTTGAATATATATTTGAGTGTCGCGGGCAATCCCTGCCGAGAAATCGGTGGGCAGGGCAACAGCCTCGTCGAAGGAATTGGTATGCAGGGATTGAGTACCTCCCAAAACGGCAGCCATAGCCTCTACCGTGGTGCGGGCCACATTATTATAAGGATCCTGTTCTGTGAGACTCCATCCGGAAGTCTGACAGTGGGTACGGAGCATCAGTGATTTTACGTTCTTGGGGTTGAATTGATTGATTAGTTTGGCCCATAACATACGAGCGGCCCTCATTTTGGCAATTTCCATAAAGTGGTTCATTCCGATTCCCCAGAAAAAGGAGAGTCGCGGAGCAAAATCATCGATCTTAAGGCCAGCTTTGAGGCCCGCCTGAATATACTCAAAGCCATCAGCCAGTGTATAAGCCAACTCGATATCAGCCGGTGCCCCTGCCTCGTGCATATGGTAGCCGCTGATAGAAATCGAATTATATTTGGGCATGAACTCAGATGTATATTCAAAGATATCAGCAATGATGCGCATAGAAGCAGCCGGCGGATAGATATAGGTATTTCGCACCATAAATTCCTTCAGAATATCGTTCTGAATAGTTCCTGCCAGTTTAGATTTGTCGACACCCTGTTCTTCTGCCGCCACGATATAAAAAGCGAGTATTGGCAGTACTGCCCCGTTCATAGTCATAGAAACCGACATCTGATCGAGCGGAATCTGATCGAAAAGGATTTTCATATCTTCTACCGAGTCGATCGCTACCCCTGCTTTTCCCACATCGCCCACTACCCTTTCGTGGTCTGAATCGTAGCCCCTGTGCGTTGCCAGGTCAAAGGCTACCGACAAACCTTTTTGACCGGCAGCAAGGTTTCTGCGATAGAAGGCATTACTTTCTTCAGCGGTGGAAAAACCCGCATATTGACGGATAGTCCAGGGCCGGATGGCATACATACCTGCATAGGGCCCTCCGATAAAGGGTGGCAGGCCGGCAGTAAACTCGTGGTGTCTCAGGCCTTCAATGTCTTTGGGAGTATAGGAAGATTTAACATCAATTTTCTCGGGGGTTCTCCAGGTTTTGCTTTCAACGGCATTATCGGAATCCGGAAAATCGGGTAATTTATTGATATCTATTTTAGAAAAATCAGGTCTTTGCATAAGATCGTACATTTTAGAACAGCCAAGGTACTATTTTTTGCAGAGATGAATAAATTTGACCACTTTGAATAGCTAAGAACAGATAAAAAAACTTTAATTCATTCATCTTTTAAAATTATTCGCCCTCTTTAGTTTTCTTCCCTGCAGAACATAAACTAAACAGAAATGACCAAATTCTTTATGGCTGTATTTACTTTTCAGGGTTGCTGCAATACTACAAACATAAAAAATCATCAAATAATCATACAAAAACAGTCCTCAAACCAATAGATTCTTTATATTGTAACATAAACAGGAAAGATTACTGAAATCGGCAACAAAACCCTGTAAAAAACAAAAGGAATAAAACATTAGCTGAAAGCTACAGAAACAAACCAAATAAGATGTACAGAATACTATTGGCCCTTACTTTTACATTTGCATTTTTTCAACAATCTCAATCGCAGGTTGACGCTCAATACTTCACAGGCGTTTGGGAAGATGCCGCATCTGACAATGACAACTCCCTTCAGTTTATCGTACGGGATTCACAATATTTTATTTTTGCCAGTGTACCTCAGGCCAACCTTACCGATTCTGTTCCTGTTACAAGAGATAAGCTGTATCAATACAAATGGGTTTCAGAGAACATTATAAGCTATGGAAAGTTAGCTGACCCTGACCCTATGAAAGCCAAAATGATGCCCCCTGTATACACCTTTATGCGCATTGACAAACTGGAAGAAAATGTATTGCATGTAAGTTTGTGTGATAAGGACTACAGTAAAAGTCAGTTGGATTCAATGATAGCGTTTGGCAATCCCGGAAAACAAATCGGGGAGCGAACCATGCAGTACCGGAAGCTAGACATAAAGAAGGAGATGAACAAAGCCCTTTTGATGGGACTGTGGGATGCTCCTGAGAGCAATGACAGTATTAAATTTCATTTTTATGTTCAGAAAAACAAATTCGGTTTTCTGAAAATAAAAAAGGAGGATTTCAAGACCCCCACCGCATTGAAACCCAACAAGGGCTATCATTACCGCTGGATAAGCGGAAACATCTTTTATTACTACAAGGAAGCAGCCACAGGCTTTACCAAGAAAGATGAAAACCCCAACAAATACTCTCTTATGCGCATTGAAGAGGTAGACAGAAAAAAACTTGTCCTGACGATGTCCACCCGCCCTTTCAACAAATCCGGACTGAATTTCATTATCGAAGATGATGATTTTGACCAGTATTTTGCTGATGACAAACTCGTATACAAACGCGGCAAGGTAGTAAAGGAAAAATGCGAAGGCACCGAGTTTGTGCGAATTGGCAGCCGGGATGTCATGGTCAAGAAAAAGCCTATAATCTATTTATACCCCGAAGAGGAAACAAGTGTAAATGTAAAGGTAAATTTTTCCGGAGAGTTGACCCACACCTACCCTAAATACAATCCTGCAGAAGGATGGTCTGTAAAGGCTTCACCTGACGGCACGCTCAAAGACCCTGAGACAGATAAAGAATATTATGCCCTTTATTGGGAAGGCGAAAATGACCTTCCCTATACTACCGACAAGGGGTTTATGGTAAAAGGTGAAGAAGTCGCCGGGTTTCTGGAAGAGAAATGTGAGCACCTGGGTTTAAGTGCCCGAGAAGCCAATGAATTTATCATATACTGGTTGCCTCAACTGGAAAGCAATGCCTATAATTTCATCCATTTTTCACTGACGGAATATCAGGCACAGGCAGCATTGGAGATTACCCCTCAGCCCGATGCGCTGATACGTGTATTCATGTTATACAGGGGGGTGGAAGAACCTTTTGAAGTAGAGGAACAGGAACTGGGACCAAGGCCAATCCGCAAAGGGTTTACCGTTGTGGAATGGGGCGGTGCCTCTATGGAAAAGTCTGACATGAAGATTAAATAGTATTGAGACTAAACATTCATTAATTCTTCCATCAGATCATCTCTTCTGTTTTTGGAAACTGTAATTTTTTCACCATTTTTCATAACAACGGCAGACGGTCTTGACTTGATAAGTTTAGTCACGTATTTCGGATTCACAATAGAAGATCTGTGTACCCTCAGGAAGCCAAAATTTTCCAAGAGGTCAGCATATTCCTTGATACTTTTAGAGACCCAGTGTTTTTGTCCTCCTGCAACCACAAAGAGAGTATAACTTTTTTCAGCCTGACAATACATAATATCCTTAACCTCAATAAAGAGATACCCTTCGGCTGAGGGGAGGATAATTCGTTTGGAAGGTTCGTTCTGATGGTCAGCGGCAAACTGATAGCGCAGGGACTGATTGATATAGGCCTGTCGTTTTTTTTCTCTGAAACTTTCCAGAGAGTCTCTCAATTCATTTAAATCGATCGGTTTCAGGAGATAATCCAGTGCAGAAAGTCTTAATGCATTTACAGCATATTGATCATATGCAGTAGTAAATATAACCTCAAAATCAATATTTTTAAAATACTTAAAGAGATCAAGACCTTTTTCGTTGGGCATTTCGATGTCCAGGAATACAAGGTCCGGCATCAATTTTTTTATACAGGCAACACCATCCTTTACATTAGACGCCTCACCAATAATATGAACATCCTGACAATAATCGACTAACAAAGTGCCTAACATTTCACGGGCCTGCGGTTCATCCTCGATAATAACAGCTCTTATTTTTTGCATGATTTTATGATAATTTAAGTTTATGTAGTTTAAAAAGCGAAAAAGAAAGACTACATATTAAGCTTTCTTCTTATACGTTAAATAGTAGATGCAAGATAAGCAAGATTCAGAACAAAGGCAAGTCAGATTAACAGAGGGTACAATTTAGGCGATGAAAGATACATTTGAGTATACGAAAGGAAAAAAAAACTATTTAATAAAAGGAATCCAGAGTTCAACTCTTGTTCCCAGGGGGCTTTCATCAGAATCAGAAACCAAATCAGTAATCCTGATATTACCATAAGGGTGCAATTCATTAAATACAGCCTCCTGTAATATTTCCAATCTTTTTTTTGTGGTGGTAAGGCCTGAGGTTCTGTCCATATTATCTTTTTTATTAATTTTACGGCCCACCCCATTATCTTCTACTAAGCAGTGAAGGTAAGGTCCCTCAACTTTAAGGTTTATCAATAGTTTCATATCGGACCTTTTATGAAAGAGGCCATGTTTAAAGCTATTTTCAATTATTGGCTGAATAATTAAAGGAGGGACATAATATTCTTCGATAAATAATTCTTCCTGAATTATAAAATCAATATCCACCTTATTTTCAAATCGGATTTGTTCGAGATCAAGATAGTAATTTAAAAACTCATAAACTTGTTCAATAGAGATAGACATTTTGCTTGAGTATTGAAATATTTTTCTCAATAATTTAGCAAAATTGGACTGTAATTGCATTGCAGGTTCATTTTTTTTCTGAAGCCAAAGATTTTGAACAGCCGTTAAGACATTGAATATAAAATGAGGGTTCATCTGAGACTGAAGTGCCCTGAGTCTAAGTTGATTGAATTGATTTTTTTGACTTTCCTGTCTTTGCAAAGCTTTTAAGCGAATAAAAATTACAGAAACAATAATAAATAATAAAAATAAGAACACAATAAGCTGAAACCACCATGTTTGCCAAAAGGGGCTGGAAATTTCAATATTAATACTTGCAGTTTCTACGCTTTCAAAACCATCTTCGTTAACAGAACGCACCTCAAATTTATATATGCCAGGGGGCATAAGAGGGAATCTCATAAAATTCGTACTGCTTGATTGAGTTATCCATACGGAATCAATTCCCAGCATTCTATACTTATAAGAAAAGGCACCTTTAGACTTCATACTAATACCTTCCACATAAATTGCAAAAGAATTCTGATTGTATTTCAGGTTATAAAAGGGTTTCAGAACGGTATCTTTTTCATGAATAGAAAAACGTTTAATAAAAACAACAGGGGCAACCTCATTATTGCTTTTCATCAACTTATCAAATGAGAACAAACCGATATTTGTACTTAACCAAACCGTATTATTTATGACTAAAAGATCTTTGATTTCATGGGTAGGAAGTCCATCCTGAATAGTGTAGGTTTTTTTTTCAAAAGTTCTCGTATTAACGAACTGAATTCCATCGTTATATAAAAGCCAAAGGTTATTGCTGTCCACTGCAATTTTTTTGATAGTGTTTGATTTCAATCCATCTTTGGCAGTGAGATGGTACTTAACTTTCAAGTTTTGATCAAAACCATAAATACCTTTATTAGCACTGTTGCACCAAATAATATTATCATCAGTTCTGTTAATAAAACTTGCCAGAATTTTTTCATTTTTATTATGAGTTATATAATAAGAAGTATCATTTTCAGGGAAGCATTTTAGGCCATCAATAAGAGCTGCTAAAAACCTATCATTATTTTCATCAGAAAAAACCCAATTGCATCTTAATTTTTCATAAAAATTCATTGAGAAATAAATTGATCTTCGATTCATATCCTTTCCCTGAACTAATTTAGAATGTTTTTTAAATTCAGGAAAAAACATCTTTTGTTTAGGCAAACTAAATTCATTAATCATAGTAAAAACCCGAACCCCTATATTTCCTAAAGCGCTGATGTAACCGTATTTTTTATATTCAAAAGAATTTTTAAAGTTAGTTTTATATTCAAATATTTTTAAAGAATTCATTTGATCGAGCACATACATCAATCTATCACTTGATAATAAAATTTTGTTGTCTGAGATTGAAATATGGTTTACTTGAACTTCAGGAACAGAAAAAGATTTTATCATTTTCTCATTAACAAAATCATAAGAAATCAACTTGCCTTTATCGTCACTTATCAGCAGTTCATTATTTTCCCCTTTGGCCATAACACCATAAGGTCCGGAAATAAAATCGGAATTTGATTCATCGTAATACAACAGATTCAAATTGGGAATTACATGAATTCCATTTTTAAGTAAGCTGACCCAATAATTCCCTTCTCTATCTAATAGCACATCCGAAATACCTTCACCAGGAAATAAAATGGTATTTCTTTCATAGGAGCTATTATGAAATGGGATCAATCCACTATTCAATGTTAACAACCAAGTAGAACTATCCCTTAACAACCCGCTTGTATGGATTAATTTATTTTTTATATATTTTCTTTGAGGAATAGATATTCTCACAAAAGAACTACCCCTAAGTTTATAAACAGATTGAACTGAGTCTTTATGCTGCGTAAGATAAATACTATCCTGGGAGTCTTTAAATATAAAGCCAGGATATCCTTTTTCATCTTCTAAGCCCTGAGAAGTAAAAAAAAGAATTTTCCCTTTCGAAAATTGATAAAATCCGTAATTAGTAAGAACTAAAAGCCCATTATCACAAATACTAACATTATATATAACCAAATCAACAGAATCCGTAGTTTCAATAACCCCAAAATCTATAGTATGATTATTGTAATTATAAGTAACGATGGTATCGCTCTGATATTGAACCACTAATACATTATCATGCTTATCAAGAGTTAAATATGTAATATTTTTAAAAATATAATTTCCAGGTAGTGTTAAGTAATGCATGCTATCGTCTTCTACATAGAATACCTGATCTTTGAAATTTCTCAGCCATATTCTTCCCTCACTATCTTCCTGAATACCTGAAACAGCAGCGCCTTTTTCATTTATATTATTAAAATAAATAAATTCATTCCCATTATATTTGCACAATCCTTTATTCGTTGCAATCCACATATAGCCTTTACTATCTTCATACAAGTCGTAAACTTCATCTGAGGGCAAGCCATCATTTACACCCAAGCGCCAGCTAACAGGATGCTGAGCAAGAATTGATGCGTAAGAAAACAGAAAACAAAAGATTAAAATAAATTTAAAAAGCATCTGTACATTTTAATTAACAGTAAGTGCAAGTTAAGGAAGAAATACATTAATGACAAATTGACTTGACGAGTAGTACAATATAAAGAATGAAAGGCACAAATAAATTAACGGAATGCAAAAAAAAGGCTACTCAAAAGAATGAGTAGCCAGAAAAAGATATTTTATGCGAATCAATTATTTTAACTTCACAAACTTTGAGGTCCAGACATGACTTTCATTTTTAGCGACGATTAAAAAAGTACCTTGTGGAAGGTTGTCGATCAAAATAACATTTTCACGATTATAGAGCCTACCGGAATTCAGTAGTTTCCCTTCTATACTAAAGATGTTGTATTCCACATCACCATTTCTTCTGTCAATAAGCAAGCTTATCTGACTGTTTGCCGGATTAGGATAGATGATCATATCTGGATTTTCTACAGCAGGGTTTGAGGTTAATTCAATAGCGTCACGAGAGGCAAAAAGGCCTCCTCCGATGCCAATATTACCGGAACCACTGACCAGGTTGACCAGGTAATCTTCAACTTCCCCATACTGAAACATTTCGCAGGGGTCTGCAGTAGCTTTGTATTTCATAGAGACTCTCATACGTGTCAGACCTACCGATGCGGAAGAAGGAATGGTCACTGAGGCTCTGAGTTTGGCGCTACTTGATGAATTTCCATCCATCAGCAGTTCTCCGGAATCATCAAAATCTCCATCTCTGTTGAGGTCTACCCATATTCTCCAGTATTCGTCATAGGCAGTACTTGCGAAGCCTGCACTGACATAAACAGGCTGATTCGCAGCACCGATAGTCAATGTACCCGTAAGGTTAGTATAATTGCCATACCCTCCTGTTTCTTTATTGGTAGGATTATTAATTCCGCCGAATTCCACGAGATCTATCCATTCATAATTATTATCAGAGCCATTCGAGGAGCAATACCCTGCAGGAGGCGTTGTTGGATTCCCCCCTCCTGAAGAAGAGGTAATATTGACAGTATAATCCTCCACTTCTCCATAATTAAAAGTTTCGCAGGGGCCAGTCTGTACGGCATTGTATTTCATGGAAATCCGCATTCTTGTAGTAACACCTACAGCAGAAGAAGGAATCGTCATCACTCCTGACACAGCAGCATTGCTTACGGAACCATGGTCATAAACCAATTCTCCTGCATCAATAAAGTCACCATCATTATTCAAATCCATCCAAATTTTCCAGTATTCATTATAGGCTGTACCTGCAAAGCCCGGTGTAAGCGTAATATTATTGGCACCGGAAGGAATATTTATTGCAGGGTTCGATGTATAATCTGTATAACCAGCCGAAGATTGAGACTGTGTTGAGCTATTGGAATAAGCACCAATAAGAACCGTCGCAATCCATTCATCTGCGGTACTTGAACCGAGGGATGAACAATAACCACTGCCTGCAGGAGCAGATATATCAATTGTATAATCTTCTACTTCTCCATAATTAAAAGTTTCACAGGGGCCGGTCTGAGCGGCATTATATTTCATTGAGATTCTCATTCGAGTCGTCATACCTGCAGCAGAAGCAGGGATATTCATACTTCCAGAAACAGCTGATGAAGAAACAGCACCCGCATCATACAAAAGTTCACCTGCGTCATCAAAATCACCATCATTATTCAAGTCCACCCAAATTTTCCAGTATTCATCGTAGGCAGTTCCTGCAAAACCGGGAGTAAGAGTTACAGGAACGGTTCCGGTGGTTACAGCAACAGTCTGAGCAGTATAATCAGTGTAGCCTGCAGAACTCTGAGTCTGAGAAGAAGAATTGGAAAAAGCATCGATATCAACAGATGCAATCCATTCATCGGCCGTACTGTTTCCTTTAGAGGAACAGTAATTTGAACCAGAACCACCACCACCATTAGCAGTAGTAACTCCCGAAGCAATAAGTGCAAAGCGCTGCGAGCCAGAATACAAAGACCCTTTATGAGCAACTGTAATAGTATAAGTTGCCCCTGGAGTGGGGTTCGGTATATATATTTTTTCTACATTATCTACAGAATTATCTCCCTGAGAAGCAGCAGCAGATAAAGAACCGGGATTCAATCTCCAGGGAAAAAAGGTACCCCCTCCGGTAACACGAACATCAAGATCATTGACCAATGCTGGAGTTGACAAATCAACCGTACTGTTGGTCTGAGCATTTCCTGCGGGATCAGTCCAGCAGATAGTAACTTCAAGAGGGCCACTATTTGCTGCCGTTACTGTAAAACTTGCAGTTTGCCCATTGGTTAAAACTTCAGAAGACAACATGGAAGATGTACCGTTTTCTGTTATAATCTGAGCAGCTTTCTTAGCATTGAGCAAGCCCCATCCGAAACGATAATCGGGGCCGGTTGCGGTACCGGCTTCATCTGCAGAGTGAATAGCAAGACCTCTGAGCATGGAAGCATACATAAAATTACCATTAACATTTTTGTAATGCTGCTGAATAAGCAACAAAGTCCCGGTAACATTCGGGCTAGCCATAGAAGTACCATCCAGGTTGGCATAAGAACTGTTACTATTACAATAAGAGGAATAAACATCTACCCCCTTACCGGTAATATCCGGTTTGATTCGGCCATCATCTGTCGGTCCCCAGTTACTAAAGGAAGACATATAGACAGAATTTGCAGAAGAATAATTCAAAACCTCATAGGATGCAGCAACAACAATTGCATTTTTACTTACAGAATGCCCGGTCAATAAATCATAGCCGCCTTTATTGGTAATAGCGGACTGAGATTGCCTGTCGTTTCCAGCAGCATTTACCATCTGATAATAAGGTGATTGATACATAAGGTCATCCCATGCAGCAGCATCCTGCCCGTATTTACCTATTAAATATAAAGGCATCTGCAATTGACCAAACTGATTAAGAACGGAGTAACCATAAGAATGATTGGACAATAACATACCATTAGATACTGCGGAGGTTACTTCAGCCAGGTCATTATTCCAGTCATAGCTCAGTACATTTGCAGAAGGAGCCATTCCCTGAGCACTCCCGGCAGAAGATCCTGCAACCATTGTTCCGGCAACATGCGTGGCATGACCAGTATTCCCGTTGCAGGAAGAAAATGTCCCGTCGACTGTAGAAGCCCTTCCTCCAAAGGCCTGATGAGATGATCTGACTGACCCTCCGTCCCAAATGCCAACTGTCATATTCTGACCATTTACATTAAGCCCAAGAGTTCCACCGGTATTCAAGGTGTTGGCGCGGGTAGTTTTGGCAGCACCAACATTATTTACGGAATAATAATAAGGTATCCCGTCAACAACTTTTTGTAACTGATCAATTGTACCGTCAGGGTTTTCAATCTGTAAAGGAAGGTTATTGCTTTCAGCCCATTTTTTTGCTTCGAGATAATTTTTTTCTGACTTTTCAGAAAATTTAGTCTGAAGCTCCTTTAACTTTGCCTGATCATAACTATTCGCAATTCTTAGTTTTTCAGCATTCGTTTGTGCACATAGACTTTGACTTAAAAAAAACAATGCCAACAGACAAAGAGTATTAAAGGAATGGGACTTGAGGTACAGAAAAGGGGCCATAATAAATTCATTTTAAATTAACTGTAAAAGACAAGCAGCAAACAGGGGAAAAACAAAAAACCTAACTAAAAGTAAAAAAAACTTTATATTATTCTGCTGACAAAATAAAAATTATAAGTTAATAAAACCTATCAAAAAAAGCTAATCAGAACCAATACAACAAGATAAGCTCATCTTAACAGACAAAAACCCAATAAATTCAGAATAATATTTGGATAAACAAATGTAACAATAAAAAAGGATATTCCAAACATAGATTACTCTGCCTATTGTAAAATTCGTCCTTTCTTAAAGACACCAAATTATCTGTTTTCTAAGCAATCTAAGATAGGTATTCAATACATGTTATTGAAAAACATACATTGGCAGATGGAAAAGGAAGGAAGGTAATGAGATTAAAAAACATCATTCTTATCAGCAGACAGAATATGAGCATAAATGCTTCATTTTCAAACAAAAAATGAGACAACAAATTAATAAAAGGATAAATGAGACAGGACTAACAACATGAACAGTATTAAAAACACCTACTTAACACAAAGGCAAGAACACTTAAAAAACCACATTAACCTAAGCATTGAAAAAAGCAAATATTAAGATATTTTCATATCTTCAATAGATTAAAAATCAGTAGATTAGGGCATTTTTTTTTGTCTGCCTAGAAAAACAAAAATAATTGAAAAAAAAATATTTTCCCCAATAAAAGCAAAACCATTATACATATCAGCACATAAAACCCGGACTGATTTCAGAACTTCAAATTAAACAGCAACATCAAAATCACGTAATGCCATATTCAAAGAAGTCTTTTTGTCAGTACTCTCTTTACGTTTACCAATAATAAGAGCGCAAGATACCTGATAATCTCCTGCAGGGAATTTTTTTGTATAAGATCCCGGAATAACGACCGAACGAGCCGGGACTCTGCCTTTATAGACAATGGGTTTATCACCAGAGACATCAATAATTTTAGTAGATTGAGTGATTGTAACATTAGCACCCAATACAGCTTCACTTTCAATCCTCACCCCTTCAACAACAATACAACGGGAGCCAATAAAGCAATTATCTTCAATAATTACAGGGGCAGCCTGCAGAGGTTCAAGCACCCCTCCAATCCCAACACCACCACTAAGGTGGACGTTTTTACCAATTTGAGCACAGGAACCAACAGTAGCCCAGGTGTCAACCATAGTTCCCGAATCGACATAGGCCCCGATATTTACATAGGAAGGCATCATAATCACCCCGGGGGCAAGAAAAGAACCATGACGAGCAATAGCATGTGGCACCACCCTTACGCCTAATTTTGCATAATTTTTTTTCAGTGGAATTTTGTCGTGAAATTCAAGAGGTGGCACTTCAATAGTTTCCATTTTTTGAATTGGGAAATACATAACAACGGCTTTTTTTATCCATTCGTTTACTTTCCAATCATTATTTGAAGGTTCTGCGACACGGAGGTCACCTATATCAAGCAATCTGACTACTTCACGTATGCCATTTTGAGTTTTTTCATCTTTTAGTAATTCTCTATTTTCCCAGGCGGATTCAATTAATTCAATTAATGCTTTCACTGTATAAAATTTTAGAATTGATTTAGAAAAGGTAATAAAAAAATGGCTACTTTTTTTTCAGAACATCAGCAGACAACAACTGACTAAGTACTTCAGGGTGCTTTTTAAGGTAATAATGCCAATAATAGCTTCCAAAGAAAACAAAAGAATCACCAAATACACCAGGACGATGAAAGTTCACAGTTACTTTATTCCAAAACAACATTCTTGACTCATGAATACTATCAATACTGTCGTAAGAATACTGAACAGACTTAAAAAAGTTGGAGACGTACATTTTATCAAGATCGAGGGCCACCCATTTAAGGGGATAAAAAACAATATAATATATAGCAGCAGTAGATAATACAAAAGAAAGCATAATAAGCCTTGCTGACATAGGGCTGAATGGCTCGCCAATTCCACTGAGAGGCGTTATGAACAAAACAAGAGATAAGCCGCCAAAAAAACAAAACCAAAAAGTAGGCAACAGTAACTTAAGAGACAAGGTCCACTGAGAAGAAACTACTTGCATATTAATAATATTAAGTTATCCAGAAAATAAGTTATCAAGAAAGGATCTGTAAGCTAAAAAAATAGCATTAAAGAAAAGAAGTCTCCCGTTAACAAAATAAATATTATGCAATAATACACCTTTTTATTAAAAGTAATGATAAATCATACAGGCATAAAGAAAATAAAAGTCTGTGGAGAATTAAAGTAAGATTAGAGGGAGGAAAAATCACAAAGCCCCTTCGGCAAAGGAACCTGATGTTTCATATTTATTAGAAGTAATCAAGGCCGAATCTTTGAATTTATATGTCGTAATAACACATTTACCATTTAAAACACTTGAAAAACCAGTGCAAATTAAATCCGAAGAATAAAAAATGTGTTTATCTGAAGTAATATTTTTTATTGTCTGACTGTCGTTTAAAAAATATTTTGATTTGAAAGAATGTAGCTTTTCATAATTCGAGGTCAAGCCGGGGCCAAAAAGCGTCAGCATAGGACTGACATTAGAATTATTAATAAAACTACTTGAGTAGCAGGGTTGCCCATTATTATTTTGCACAAAATCAACATCAGGGGAAACAGGCGTACTCAAAAATGAAACATTCTTATGGAGGCTGTCAATAATCATACTTCCGACAAGGCTCACAGTACTTTTATCCGGAGAATAAAGGGTATCAATGTTTATTAATTCAAAAGCAGAGAAGACAAATAAATTTAAGTCTTGATTTGGTAATGTTTTACAAGAAAAAGGCAATCTCTCAGATAAGCTTTCTGTAAGGTCATTATTCAGGGTAGGTAAGTGAGGAGTTTGTATCGATACAAAATCAGCATCAATTAATTTATATTTTTTTTCAAAATCAGATATAGACTCAGAATTTGATAAAACAAGATGTGCTACAGTGATTTCAATATCATCTGAGGAAGTGGTGGCGTAAAGATTATCAGGATATTTTTTCAGATAGGTGCATATAGAAATACAAGCCAGGAAATTTATTAGAATAAGAGAATTATTACGAATGACAAATCCAATAAAGCCAATAAAAAGAAATAAAAACATCCACTCAAAAGCGGCGTCTGAGAAAAAACTTCCGAAAAAGAAATAAGAATTGAAGTGTATGCCTATGGTGAGACATACAACAAGAAAAGCAAGAAAAAAAATAAAGTATTGCGATTTGATATCTTCAATAACTTTCATAGTGCAAATCTAAACAAATCATTAACAATTACATCAAAACCAAAAAAAAATCGTTCAGGGGGCTTTGAGTATTATTTAATTCAGAACAGGAATATATGTTTCATTACACCAATTCTAAAATCAGTAATGTTATGTGTGAATTTTGCATTTTTTCAGAATAATAAACCTGCAAAAAGCAAAGTGGGTTAAGGTTATTATTCATATATTTCTAATAATCAATATATTGAGGCAAGAAACAAAGATTACATATGAGTATCTATATCTTTTAACGATTTCTTTTACCTTTTTATTACATCAATTCTAAAAATTTAACAAAATTGATATAATTTCGTTAAATCAATCCGCACAAAACATAATAAACAGTTAACATTAAATTTCTACCAAACTAAATAATTTTAAAAATTAGCACTACAGATAAAGCAAAAAAACATACCCCTATGAAAAAAATTTATTTCGCATCCGACTTTCATCTTGGGGCTCCTGATCGGGAAGCAAGTCAGAAAAGAGAACGAAAAATTTTAAGGTGGATAAAATCTATAGAAAAAGATGCTGAAGCCATTTTTCTGGTAGGAGATACATTCGATTTCTGGTTCGAATACAAAACTGTAATACCAAAAGGCTTTGTACGGTTGCTGGGAAAATTGGCAGACCTAAGCGACAAAGGGGTAGCTATTCATCTCTTTGTTGGCAATCATGATATTTGGATGTTTGACTATTTCACAAATGAATTGGGCATTTACGTGCATCATCAACCATTAGAGATCGAATTTAAAGGAAGAAAATTTTACATTACTCACGGCGACGGATTAGGCCCCGGCGATTATGGGTATAAAAGGTTGAGAAAAATATTTACCAATCGTTTTTGTCAATGGTTGTTCCGGTGGATTCATCCCGACATAGGTATCCGACTGGCTAATTATTCTTCTGCCAAGAGTAGAAATGCACAAACAGAACCCGAACTGTTCCTCGGTTCAGATAAGGAATGGTTATTGATCTACTCCAATTACAAACTAAAACAAAAACCGGAAACAGATTTTTTTATTTACGGACACCGTCATCTGCCTCTCGACGTATTGCTTGACAACAAAAAAAGCAGATATATAAATCTTGGAGACTGGCTTAAGCACTTCACCTATGCGGAATTTGATGGCGAAGAACTTATAATTAAAGCATTTGAACATGCTGATTTTGATATCAACTCAATAAAACATTAAATAATGTATAAATCATTGCTCCTGTTTCTACTAATAATTTTGGCGTATAGTGCTATCGGGCAGGATTACCGTTTCAAGTCAATAAAAGCAATAAAAGAAAAAGTCCGGTGGATGGAAGTTGATAAGATGCAGCAGTTATACCTTATAAAAGACGACCACACTTTAGAAAAGTACACCCCTGATGGTCAACTTCTTTTTCAATTCAATGAAAACGCTCTTGGAGAAATCAGCTGTATAGACA
>CAJQOX010000333.1 GCA_905480075.1 uncultured Aureispira sp.
ATAGACTATCCTTTGGAATTGTTACACTATTAGCACCTGAAATAGATAATGTATTAGCGTTCAAGGATAAATTCTGTATCTCATTAAGCGTATCATTATCCAAATCATCCACATTATCAATTGTGTCAGTAAAGCCTGAAGGGATGCCCGGAAGTGTAGACCATGATTGCAATTCGTTTGTCGAGTCTCTGTCTTCATCCTGAAGATTAATGATCTGAGAACTGCTGTCGGTAAAAAATATAGTGAAAGTACCATCACCGTTATTAAGGGTGGAACTGATTCCTACTCCGTCATTTCCTGCCGGTCCCTGCGGCCCTGCAATACCCTGCGGCCCTGCAACACCCTGTGGACCCTGTGGCCCGACCACAGAACCACCGTTTATGAGTGTACTGTCGGAAAGCATGATTACAAGGCTGTCGTTGACCACTGAAACACTGACCGTGCTTGTTCCGTCATTTCCTGCCGGCCCCTGCGGCCCTGCAACACCCTGTGGCCCCTGCGGCCCCTGAAGGCCTGAAAGCACCTGCGTTGTATAAGTGCTGCTGTCAATAAAGTTAAAAGTAATAGTCCCGTCACCGTTATCAATAATACTGTCGATTCCGTTGCCTGATTTTTCTGCATACAAGGCATAAGGGACAGACCAAAGCTGCTGAGTGCTCATTTCTTCGTAATCAAAACCACCCTTATTGTCTATTTCCACCATCAGGAAGTGCAGGCCTGCACCCCAGTCGATGTCTTCAAAATTATTGGGAGAATTGTCCAGACTACCCGTACCGATCACCAGGTTAAAAAGTCCCCCGATATCCGTTGTTGTACTGTGGAATTCCCTGTAGACCATCTGACCTGCAGGATTGGAGTGAATTATAGAAAACCTGACCGATATATCGCGGTTGGCAGCAGGCAAAAAATTCATGTCGATGCCGGGGTTCGGGCTTTGATTGAAATCGTAGGCTACAGCCTGATAATTGATGCCCTGAGGTGGTGCCTGTGCGAAAGAAATATAGGCTGAAATACAGAAAATAACCGTAAAAAAAGTCTTCATAAAAATAGTTTATTTATTTTGGTCCAGGCTGATTCCCAATCCGAAACCTAAGGTGTGGTACATGTTTCTTGTAATTTGATCATCATCTTTTTCAAGATTCAGCAGGCTTATGCCAAAACGGTATTCCAGAAACATATTTATGGATTTGGTAATTTTAAAATTGAAGTTCAACAGGAAGTTTCCTGTCAGATCAAGCCGGTTAAGAAAATTATCATCATCGGCCGAATAACGTACCTGCCCTATATCCTGCGTTCCGTCAATCATATAAGCTACCCCATAACTTAAGCCCGGGGAAATTGAAAATTTTTCAGCATTCAGGACCTTAAAGAGATAAGCGATATTCAATTCCAGATAGGAAAGTGACCATTTTAATTTGATATTATTGTTCGTGGAAACAGCACCTATCCGTTTATATAATAATTCAGGTCTCAGGACATGCCTTTTGCTAAGAAATTCAAAATTCAGACCCAGGGAGGCATCCGTTTTATAATCAATATTATTATTGAAAGAAACCTGTGTATTATCATAAATAAAAGAAGAAAAATTCAGGCCACCGAAAAAAGATATCTTATCGAGGTCTAACTTCTGTGCATAAGTCCCGGAAATTGAAATGAGAAAAAATGCAAGGGCAGATATAAGGTATTTCATAAATCAGATTTTATAATTTTTGCACCTAAAAAAGACCCGTCATTCATTTGTATATTAACCATAAAAACAGCCGATGCCTGATCGTGAATACTAATAAATACTTCGTTGTTGTTCTTGAAAGAATGACTTGCATTTATTAAGCTTCCTTTGGCGTCAAATACCCTGACAAGGGAAATTTGTCGGGTGTTCACATTGTGAATATGAAAAGAACCATTATTCGGGTTGGGAAATACAGTAATGATTTGTTTTTTTGAGCCAGATAGATTATTTTGAACAGTCAGAGGTTGTTGAAAGCCCTGGCAATAATAATTTTCCTTATTTATTTTTTGTGTAAAGGAAGCACCCTGCCCTATAGTCTGAGAGATATAAAATCCGTTTTTAAGTGAGGAACTGCCACTCGAAGAAATAGTATTTCTGAATTTCATCTGTGCAAATGAGCTTACAGATGTAACAGAGATAACAGTGATTAATAAAATTATATTTCTGACTGAATTATTCAAAAAAACAAATTTTGTAGATTGCAGAGTAATAAATAATTGATTGTTAATGCGTACAGGCTTTTAACCGGATACAAAAAAAGAAAATTAAAACCTTTATCTCTGATACAAATTGATACAATTACAAATTGTGTATATTGAAACACTGTAGTTAATGTAATTTTGGTGCATGCAAAAGAATGATAAAAACACAGAACTACTCAAAAAAAGGGTGGAGTTGGAATTCGGTGAAACTATAACCGACCGGCCCGGCTGTGAAGCCTTGTCTGCTAAAATTTTTGAAAAAACAGGACAACTTATCAGTTATAATACCCTGAGGCGTTTTTTTGGTCTTTCCGGCAAAAAGTATAAATCGGGGCTTTCGAAATCCTCCTTTGATATACTTGCCCGGTTTTGTGGATATGATCATTTTGAACAAATGTTGCTAGGCGGTTCCAAGCCTGACCTTACACAGGAGAGAATCTATCTGGAGATTCAGAAATATCAGAGCCGCAAAAAAATTGATTTTGATTCTGTATTCATGATTCTGGAGAATTTCAGTGATGGTGAAAATTATTATCATTTTTATCATCAGATCACCTTGCTTGCAATAGTATTGAAGGATGAAGATTTTCTGAAGGCATATTTTCAGCTTAGACCTGTTTTCAAAAGAAAGCATTATTTACAGACCCATATATATTTTACAATTATTACATTGGGTATTCAGTTGAGGGGAATGACAGATTTGAAGAAAATACTGTGGGAAGTCTGGGCCCCTGACCCTACTGCGAGAAAGTTTTATTTCGAGTTGTTTGTAGACATGGACACCCTGCTTACAGAACATCATAAAGCTATCTCGGAATACTTCAGATATGCAGAAACTGATGAGGAGATTCTTTTCTCTGATACCCTTCTTTTCTTTAAGTCCTTTATGCTGGATGAAAAAGCGGAAGCAGAAAAGTATTATAGAAAAATCTCTGAATTTTCAATCGGTAATAATATTCATCCTATTGTTGCTGCGAGGGTACTGACAGCAAAATTTATTTATGAGAAGGAAAAAGATGGTCAAATAAGCAAAGGATTGATTGATGAGCTGTATAGAATTGAAAAGAGTCTGAACCTTTTCGGAGTTGAGGGACAAATGACAGGCTTCTTTTATTATTGGATGGCAGAAGGGCTGATCATTGCTCAGGAATATGAACTGGCTGGGGTTATTCTGGATAAATTGTCTGACAGGCCTGATATTGAAAGTTCTTATTACAACCGCGGGTCCCTCGAAAGGCTGAAAACCTATCAGTCGATCGTTTATTATCACCTGGGGAAAATTAAAATGTCCCGAGATGTTTTCAGGAAAACAGAACCGGAGCATTATCACGGATTTTCTTATAGCTACGACCGTTTTTTCTATGCAGCCGCCGGTTTCCTGAACGGAGAAAAGGTAAGTCCTGAAATAATACAGAACTGCCGGGAACTGAAATATGAAAAGCTGGCAAAATTGCTGGGGCTTCCTCTTTAATAATAATCACTAAAAAGTCAGATTGTATCAATTTGTATCAGGGTGTTTGGCTTTGGTTTTGTTTATTGATGAAGTTTTGAATTCAGTCGGTTTTCAGATTAAGCCGATCACAAAACAGCACCTTTTTTATTTCTGATACTTACAACCTTATTTTTATACTTCATGAAACATAATAATAACGATGGTTCAGGTAAAACACCTGAAGATATCAACTCCTTAAGGGACCCTGTCAATAATAACTTTTATGTATTTGTTTTCCCCATTCATAATGCTATAGAAGATGGAATAAATGGATATGATGCAACAAGAAGAGCCTGGAGGGTATCCGCTGCAAACAGGAACTTATCTCCTGCCTATGCGGTAGGGATGAACAGGGGAGTGACTCAGACAAGTTATAAAATTGATAGATGGCTGCCTTTTCTTCCTATACCAAACAGGCATGAATTTGAGGCACCCGCACACCCTGCAGTTGTTATGGTACCTCCACTTTTGTTGTTGAATTGGGATACTGTTATTAATATGGCAATGGGTCATTGGCAATTTGGGAATTATCTGATCGTTGAGATCAATGCACATATACAGTTCCGTTTCATAAAAGGGCATAAAGATAAAGTGAATTTTCATCCCTTTTAGGGTTGTTTTAATACTTGTTAAACAACTTCGATCATAAAAACCTTTAAAATCATTAAAAATAAATAGAAATAAGCAATGAAAAAAGTTTTCACAATATTAGTAGCCCTGTTATTTATGGCAAAAGTCTTTGCTCAATCACCGGAAAAAATGAGCTATCAGGCAGTCATTCGCAATAGTAGCGATGCCTTGGTAAACAATACAAATATAGGCATGCAAATAAGCATATTGCAAGGGTCTGCAAGTGGTACTGCCGTTTATGTTGAGCGCCAATTCCCCGGCACTAACGCAAATGGTTTGGTAAGTGTTGAAATTGGCAGTGGAACAGTTATTACGGGAATATTTGCCGATATAGATTGGGCAAACGGTCTTTATTTTATTAAAACAGAAACCGACCTTTTGGGCGGTGCAAATTACACTATAACCGGGACAAGTCAGTTATTGAGTGTGCCTTATGCTTTGCATGCTAAAAATACGGATAGTTGGAGTGTGAAAGAAGACACCACATACACGTTTAATCATGTCGCGATCGGAACAAACAGCGC
>CAJQOX010000334.1 GCA_905480075.1 uncultured Aureispira sp.
TAATTTTGACAGCAATCCTCTTGTTGGAGATGGCTTTAAATCTGAAAATGCTTCTGTATTGAGTGGGGCCTTGGTCATGGAACACAGCGACAGCAGTATTGCAAGGGCTTATTCCCGCAATCCTTTCAAATGGAATGATGAAAAAGGCAGTATTTTTGATACTTCCATTCAACTCGATTCTACAAGCTATAATCAGAACAGCCTCTTTCATCTTGCCTTGTATGATTATGATAGTCCGGAGCTTTTTTGTGATAAAATCGGCACAGAGTGTATTTCCGGTCTGCCTTCAATAATTACTAAAATTGCATATAATAACAGCAGTCCTACTCTTTTTGTTGTTGTAGAAAACCCCAATCAGAGTCTGGTCAGCGACACCATTTTTCAGGCAGCCTTTTCCGATTGGTATGCTTCCGATACACTTGATATAAGATATCATATATGGAATGAGGAATTGCGTATAGAATTCAGCAATCATTGTTCAACGCCTGTTATTTCCAGTCTCGCGGCCAAATTGTTGGACGACAACCGCTCGGTAAGAATCCGATGGGACGATTTTGCACTTGCAGGCAGCTATTGGGGGACGAACGATTGGCAAAAGGGCAGCCTGCTAACCTTTGCATCCCAAAACATAAATTCTGCCAGCACATCCACTTTTTTTTCTATTGACCATGTCAGTATAATTGCTGCAGACACTTCCAATATCCTTGCCGTTCCGCAGGAGGACTTTTTCATCACTCAAGCTGCTGACACTCTTTATGTGGATAATGGCTTCGGCCCCTATCAATGGTATCTCGATAATGTCGCCCTTCCTGCAGACACCTCCGATATGATGGTCGCAGTACAAAACGGAAATTATACTGTTAGCCTTTATTCAGGAACGCCCTGCGAGGTAGTTTCCGATACGGTTAATGTCAATTTCACCAATTTTAGCAATATTGATAATCCCTTTGATATTAACATTTATCCCAATCCCAATGCAGGCAATTTTATCATAGAATCTGCCGGAAATCTGAATGTTCAGGTGCTTGATGCGCTGGGAAGAATTGTATACGCTGCACAAAATATCGATACATTGCACAGGGTCGGTTTAAAAAACATGGCCTCCGGGATTTATTTTGTAAGGCTTATTCAGACAGAGGGGGAATTGGAATATGTTTATACATTGCAGGTTGAGTAAATATATCTTTATATTAATAGTGTAATGCTATGAAAACGTACAGGATTACTAAATACAACCCTAAAAAACGAAATGCTTCCGGAGTCTTTCAGGACCTGAGTGAATGGACTTCTGTCAGCGATATTGGTAAAGCAAAATATAATAAGCCAACTTATGAAGCCTATAAAATAATTGAAGATGCCTATGTTTTCGCCATAACTTCCATAATGGAAGAACAGCAAACAGGTTATCTGATTATTGAAAAGCTTTCAAATTATGCAACTCATACCAAGCTGAAATTATCCCGTAAAAAGGGCTTTCTTCAGGATCTTGACTTTGATTATCAAAAGGATATTGCATCTTTAAAAGATTCTCAAAAACTATCCGGAACGCTTCTCGATTTAATCATTCGCCTGATTTTAAGGGAAGAGATATGTATGAAACTCCGGAACCCCAAATTAAAAGTCACTTTTGGCTATGATTATTATATGTACATTAGTGTTGTTGCTATCAGTAATATTTTGCGTTCCCAAATTGTATCGAGGAGATTGTTTGTGGAATGATGAAAGTCTTTGTTAGTCCTTTTTCTGTGTTTTCATTTTTTTACAACTATCCCTTACCATTTAAACTCTTTTCATTATTTGCCCCCTTCATTTTTTTGATTATCTGCTTTTCTATGCTTAAATTTATTCTGTTGGAAACATTAATAAAATAACCTCTTATTTATGAATCTCAGGTGCCTTATCTTTTTTTTGTTTTTAAATATAATTGCGATCAAAGCTCAGCTCAGCAATGAGGTGCAGACCTATAAAAAAACTCCTGAAGCTTTCCAATATTTACTTCAAAGCAATGACCGGATTTCGGATAATGATACGATGAATGAAAGGATTGTTGACCTCGTCAGTCCGATGCTGATCGACTCTGTGATAGAAAGAAAAAAGCAACATCATAAAGTAGGTCCTGTGGGCTGGTTTATACATGCTTTCGGAGGCTTCAACTGGCGCGCATTTTCCATGAAAAAGGAAAAAATGGTGGGTACTATTGTCCGTCAAAGCAGAAGTGGCAAAGAGGTTTATACAGAATATGACGTCAATTTCGACCTGAATTTCCACCTACGAAAATACCTCTTCCGGGTATTCGAAATGTATGACAAACAAGCAAAGATCAAAAGGCAGGATATCCGTCCTCGTTACAAAAGAGACTACAAAGCTGCGCCCTTTGTCAGGGATACAAATGATATAGATATCCGGCAATACCGCCTGCATTGCGAACTCACCCCGGAAAAGCCCTACCGCGCTGCATTAAATTATCTGTTTTATCCGACCCTGCCGGGAGGTGGCGGCTTGAATAATCATCCCAACTTCCTGACTGACAATCCTTCGGTTGGAT
>CAJQOX010000335.1 GCA_905480075.1 uncultured Aureispira sp.
AGTCATCCTACTTTCTTTCGGAATGCACTGTATCAACATATAACTGAATTTACATTAAAATTAAAAAGGCAGTTACTAATAAAATAAAACAATAAATGGCTACATTAAAAGAAAAAAAGAAACAGCATAAAAACAATGAAAGGAAGTATTAAGACAAAAATACATCTAAGTATACTAACAACGAGTTTGTTATCTATATGTCTGTTTCATTTTATGGCCAATCAGACAGACACCTATAGTTTCGTCAATGCGATAAAAATTATATTTTCAGAAAGTATAGAAGCAGACGAATTATTCCGGCTCAGCAAGCCTTTAGCCTTACTGATACCTTCATTGTTATACGGAATATTGTCAATTCCCCCTGAATACGGATTATTTATACAACAATATCTTTTCTACTATCTGAGTGCCATTTTTTTGTACAAAATATTATTAATAGTATTTAACAATGAAAAGCAGGCCTTCACCGGGATGATGTCCTATCTGTTTTGTCAACCTGTTTCAGTTTATGGATTGGCGATGCTTACAGATGGTGTCGGATGGTTTTGTACTATAATAGGTATATGGCTGATACTGAAAACATACACCACACAAACCCATCGAACGCTAAGTCTTTTTCTACTTGGCATTTACCTGGGCAGCAGTTTTTTTGGAAAAGAATCCGTCGTTGTAGCCGGTATTTTTTTGTTTTATTACATACTTACAAAAGAAGAACTGACTGTCCGAAACAAAATTCAGAACTATCTGTGTATAGGTTCCGGATTTATACTAAGTTTTGCCTCAGGCAACTATCTAATTTATCTTTTTAGTGGACAAACTTTATTTGACTGGATTAAATTCGGCAGGACAAGCCCTCCGGAATTCAATCTGATTTACCTGATAAAACAAGCCTATCATACTTATGATGTATTCTGGATATTTATTATAGCAGGAGTATCCCGATATATTAGAGGAATCAATAAAAACAAAATATTTAAACCCCTATTGCTTACCGGTCTGACAATATGGCTATTGCTTCCCATGACCTGGCCTTATTATAATGACAGGTTACTGTTCATGACGGCTCCATTTATGATATTTTTCCTTATTGAAGGTCTTTCGTTTTTCAGTAAAAGTGCCCTGCCTTTGGTTCTTACAGCCGGTTTTATGAATCTGCTTGTCACTTTCGGTATTTACAAATATCAATTCAGCAATTTAATTATTACAGAAGGAGTCATCTTTATTTTTATTTTGACATCTCTTTTGTTGTACATAAAAAGAACAGAAACCCAAAATAAACGTAATGGATAGTAAGACAACAAGAATGATTGAAATGAAAAGTTATAAATGAATATAGAGAATACATACATGATAAGACTTTACCGGACGCATAAAAAACTATTTGCGGTAGTCACAGTCTTTATTTTGTTTCAACTCTTTTTTACAATTAAAGGAGTTGAAACCCTCCCTTTTTTTAATTACGGCATGTATTCCACTCCCGTCACGAAACAGAATACCTATAAAAATATATCCATTTATAATGGTAATAAAAAAATGCCCTATAACAAAACAGGTATATCAGCTTATTTTTTTGGCTATCAACTTAAATATTATGATCGGTTTCTTTTGCAGGATAGTACTGACTATGTAAAAATGACCATAGAATCCAGGTTTGGAAAAGGAAGTAAACTGACTAACTACCTTTGTCCCTTATTAACCAATGACAGAAGTTGTATTATTGATTTTTCGAATTGGTTGAATCGAATTGGTGAACACAAATCAAAAAAAATATACAGGGAAAATTACCAATGGGTAAAAAATACCTTTAAAATAATAAACAAGGAACAAATACATTAATTTGGAGACAAGCAGAACATCGCCGGAACATATTAAGCGCATAATCTACCTGTTTTTGCTGGGAAGCTGGTTACTGAGATTATATCAGGGAGTGCTTTTATATCAGTTGGCAGGTGCCTCCTTTGTCAGTGTGAAAGCCGACAACAGTTTCTGGATTTATCATGCATTGCAAATACCTGAATACATTCTGGGAAATCAGTTCCTTGGTTTATTTTTAGACTTAATATGGTTGATACTTTCTATTTCAGGTCTGATTTCAAAGTCCGGAAGAAAAAAAGGCTTATTGATGTTCGCAGTATTTATAAACTATTATATTATATACCATTCGGTCGCAACACATCACGAACATACACTTAACGGTATCCTGTTTATGCTGCTACTTATAACTATAAGCAATAATAAAACCTTTATACTTTGTTTTGAAGCACTCCGTTATTATGTTCTTTTTGTGATGTTCAGCGCCTTTTTGTGGAAATTATTCCGAGGTAGTTTGTTTGAAGCAGGGCAGATGAGTGAAATATTAAAGCATCAACACATAGAATATATTACATCCTATCCTGATAGTGGATACAGCAACTTTATCTGTTATTTCATATCTAAACCCATCATCAGCAACCTGTTATGGTACATGGGATGGATTACAGAAATGATATTTATAGTAGGATTTTTTACTAAAAAATATGACAGATGGCTGGGAATACTGTTTTTGGCATTTTTTGTGATGAACTATATATTAATGAATTTATGTTTTATTGAATTTTGTATATTTCTTATTGTATTTTGGCCATGGAGGCTACAATATGAAGACATAACTGACAATCAATTGTATTAATCAGATCATTTTTAAATCGTATAATCCGATACAGAAATTTAAAGGAATGATATCATTTTCAGATTACAAATTTTATATAATTAAAAATATTTCAGCACTATTTTTTATTCTTCTTACTATAACTGTTAATGCACAATCCCCTGCACAGTTGAAAAAGGAAGCGGATAAATTATATAAGATAGAAGATTATAGGGAAGCCTTAAAAAAATACGAACAGATTAAGGAACATTATGTCAAAAATATTGCTTTTAAATACAATGTCGGAATTTGTTATTTCAATGTACAGAATATAAAGCAGGCTATTACTTATCTGGAATATTATAATGAGAATATAAAGAAAGCAAAATCGCTTACTAATTTCTATCTTGCGCGTTCCTATCATTTGAATGAAGAATTTGAAAAGGCTGCAGATTACTACAAAAGGCATTTGAAAACACTGCAATTAAAAGACAGCAAACGAACCTATTTCAAGCAATTGATACTTCAATGCATGAACGGACCGAAGGTCAGACAAATACAATCAGGGGCTATCGTCTCATCTTTAGGGGCAGAAATAAATAGTTCTGAAGATGATTATCGGGCTACCTTTCATCCCCGGATTTCTGATTGTCTGTTTTTCTCTTCAAACCGCATAGGTTCAAAAGTAATTGACTCTGATGATAAAAGAGGGATTTCAAAAAAAGAGAAGAGAAAATCAGACATTTACAAATCAAAGCTGATTCAGGGAACATGGGAGAAAGCGATCAGTTTGTCATCTAGATATAACACAATAATGGGTGAAGACATTATCAGCTTTTTTGATGAGGGGTATCAATTTCTCATTTTAAAAGGCTATGCTGATGGAAAGACTGAAATAGTAAAAGAAAACTATGATGAGGATACTATTGAGGTCATACTCCCTTTTGCTTTATCTGCAGGATCAGCCTACTGGGACAGCGATCATTTTTTTGTTCATGACAGCCTGGTCTTATTTTCCAGTGACCGGCCTTCAGGTTATGGTGGCAAGGACTTGTACTACGCTACCCTGTCAGAAGAATCAGGTTGGTCTGAAGCAATAAATATCGGTCCACAGATAAACAGTCAACAGGATGAAGTTTCCCCTTTCCTCTGCAATGATGGCAGAAGCCTCTATTTTAGCAGCAACAGGGCGGAAAGTATGGGCGGGCTTGATATTTTCAAAAGCATTTTTAATGACAGTACAGGATTATGGTTTCCTCCTGAAAATGTTGGCATTCCGCTAAATTCCACTTCGGATGACAAAGATTTTGCTATTTCTGATGAAGGGCTGAATGCAGGCTTAAGTTCTGACAGAACCGGTGGTCTTGGAGGTTTTGATTTATATTCCGCCTGGTTTAGGAACAGGCAGTCTGTGCAAGTATCCGAAAATGACACAATCGTATTTACAGAAGTAATGTTACACAACAAAAATTCAGCTAAAACAGTTGCTGAACAGTCATCTTTATTCAATAATATTTCAACCTCTGATGAACGGGAATCAGACAATTCATTAAAGAAACAAATTTATAATATCAGCCCTATATACTATAATTCTGAAACAGGAAAAACAGAGGGTTCGAGAAACAGCATTGATGCACTGATTAGATTACTTATCTCTAATCCTGCTTCAAATGTCGTCTTATCAGGACATTCAGACAATAGTGGCAATGTAGAAAATGATCTTTTTTTAAGTATCAAACAAGTGGAACAGCTAGCATTGAAAATGATAAAAAACGGCGTAAGTAACAATCAGATACAACTTCGGGGCTGCGGACAAAACTATCCTGTTGCAAAGACCACTAATTTTGATGGCAGCGCTAATTTAATCAGCAAAAAAATGAACAGAAGAATAACTATAGAACTGTTCAACATCAGGGATATAAAAGACAAAATTAATTTCGTAAATCCCGAAGTAAGTCAGCTGATGAAAAACGATGCCTTCGACAATAACAATCTAAAATTGAAAGGCTTGACTTACCGGGTGCAGCTAACTGAGACTTCCGGTTTATTTAATGATGAAATCCTAAAGAAAATAAAAGACTGTGTTACTGAAAAACAGCCTGAGGATAAGAAAATTAAATACTTGGCAGGATTGAGTAATTCCTTTAGTGAAATAAAGATAATCTGGGAAAAAATTATAGCAAAGGGCTTCAATAAGGCACAAATAGTTCCCTATATTGATGGACAAAAGATTTCTGATGAAAATATTCCATCCCTGCTTGAGCAATATCCGGATCTGGTAAATTACCTTAAATTATAATAAAGATTTTACGGTATTATTTTTTAACAAATCGTCGAACCAAATATTGGCCTGTACCCTTCACGATCAGGATATAAGAACCTGCTGAATAGTCAGTCAATTCCAATTGATACTTATTATAGCCTTTTTGTGTGGTGAACTGAACATTTTTAATTTGTTTGCCAAGATAGTTCATTAAAATCAATTCCATATTTCCTGAAATTTCCTGATTCAATTCTATATTAAGAATTTCAGATGCCGGATTGGGAGCGATGATTATATTGCTGTATTTATTACCACAAGTTACTGCAGAAATGGCAGAATAAGCAATCTGTGCATTTTTGTCCTGCAGTCTAAGACGATAGTAGACCGTACCTGAAATTGAATTATTATCAACAAAATCATACATTCCGGAAATCGTTCCTGAACTATAAACTGTATGAACATCCTCGAACAAGATTCCATCCTGAGACTTTTGCACTACAAAGAAATCAAGATTGTGCTGAGAAACAGTGGTCCAGTCTAAAGTAATTGTATTATCGCGGCATTCAGCAGCAAAGTCTGTCAATGTATTCTCAAGCAAAACACAGGCAGTAGGAACATCGTATAAAACCCGCAGATCGGAAGAAGTACCAACAAATCGTTTCCAATTGGTAGACGGCTCATTTTCGAAATGCATCGCCACCTGAAAAACATTGGACACCAGGGAAGCACTCAGATCAGTATCAGCTTGTGTACCAAGTGTAAGATAAGGATAGGTACCGGTACCGGTAGCTATGAAATTGGTATAAGTACCATCCTTCAGATCGGCATATACCGTTGTGTTAATACCCGAGTAAGGTCCATAAGGTCCTGTTACATCATTTACAAATACCCTTTCGGCGGCAGTACCTCCTACCCCATTGCAAAACAAGCCCAGTTGAGTCCCCAAAATACAAGAACCGTCAGGCACTGCAGAAACATTAAATTTAACCCATCCCCTATGCAAAAGGTTACCACAACAAACACCCACAAAAACATAATTTGGATTATTAACCAGATTATTCGCAGACATCCATCCACCGTCAATTCCGGGCAGGGTAACCGTAGGGTCAAGAACAACAGGATAATTTCTTGAAGGTTCCTTCAGCCATGAAACAGGTAAGAGAGTGGCGAGTTGAACAACGGAATCTGACTGATAAAAATGAAATGTACCAATAACGGAGGAAGAACAATCGTTCTCTTGCCCGGAGTTGTCGAAAAACATAGGGG
>CAJQOX010000336.1 GCA_905480075.1 uncultured Aureispira sp.
CGGAAGTCAATAGATGCCGGGAAGAAACGATATAGCGCTATCCAAATAGGCATGGTCATCAACATAGGTAAGCAACCACCGAGTGGGTTGAGACCATATTCCTGATACATTTTCATCTGTGCTGCCTGCATACCTGCCTGGTCATCCTTATGTTTTTTACGCATAGCATCCATTTCAGGTTTAATGACGCTCATTTTGACACCATTAAGAATCATTTTATACTGAAGCGGGAATAAAATAAGTCGGATAAGGAAAGTCAACAGAATAATAATAAGACCATAACTGGAGATAAACATTGCAAAGAAATTAAACATAGGTCTTATAACCGAGCGGCTGATAAAGCCGAAGATAGACCATCCAAAAGGGATAATACGTTCAAAATCATTCCCCAAAGCAAGCAATTCTGTATAATCATTGGGGCCGATATACATTTGCATATCATAGGAGGCTGATTTTTGATCCTTGGTATTGAATTCGATAACGGAATACAATTCCTTGAGGTGTTCCTCTTTTTCGTCCACTACTTTTGTTGCAAGTGTAGCATTGGAAAAAGAAGTACCTTCTTTAGAGAACAAAGAAGTATTAAAAAACTGTTGAGACTGTGATACCCAATCGACAGGATTTTCTAATTTTTCGGAAGTACTGGACCGGCAATCACAGTAGTCAAAATCTTCATCGGTACTTTTGAAGTATACCGTAGTCATTGTGGCTTCGTAATAAGGGTTTTTTTCAATTTTACGAAGGTAGGAATTCCAATTGAGTTTAATTTTATTATCTCTGGGCATCATATCATTGATACCTTCTAGATTCAGCTGATAATCGATAGCATACCCTTCGTTGAGGGAATACTTTTGCTCAATATATTTAGATTTATCATTTGAATAAGCTCTCATTGACAGCGTTTTGCCATCTACAACAGGTTCGAAGTACAGATCAGCAGTAGAGATATCCCCTTTTTGAGTATTATTTAAAGGAATATAGTATTCAAATCTATTTCTCTTATCATCCATCAGGACAAGCGGTTCTTTATCATAGGGGTCCTCCGTTTCCTGCTTATACTGTTCGAAACCTTTGACCTCTACTTTAGCAATTTTCCCCCCTTTTTTATTGAAATGAATTTTCAGTTTTTCATTTTCCAGTGTCACAATCCCTTCTTTTCCGGTGGCTGCGGGAGTAAATTCTCCGAATTTACTGTTAAGTGACTTATTGTTAAATATTACCCGGGCACTATCTTTTTCAGAAGCTGTTAAAGAAGAATCATTCAAAATACTGTCCAGTTTTATTTGTTCGGGACTTGAAGCATTCTTGTTGAGACTGTCCTGTTCGTTAATCTTATCAAACTGAGCCTGTTCAGCAAGTTTTCGGGCTTCAATTTCTTCTTTAGATGGAGCCGTTAGGATTTGGTAGGTCAGAAACAGCAAGACCAATAACATAATACCTGTAAAATTTGAATTATTTGATTTCATTATGAGTACTTCCTAAAATTAAAATAGTGTAAAAAAAGATTGAATGCCAATCAGAGTGCAAAGATAAACAAAAAACAAAATTTTTCCAATGATTCCCCTTTTTGTGCTATCTTCATTCAACCTTTTCTAAGGAATGATAGTTCCGGCAAATAATTATCCTGTCGGTAAAAAAAAGCAATTTGTCGAAAATCGGCAATAATTAAAAAAAACAAAAAAGTTAATAAACAAAAACAACAGAAGAAATTAAAACAAAAAAACATACAAAACATCTGATTAACAGAAAGTTAACATGATCTATGCGAAGAATAAAATTATATGAGAAGACAAGGTGGCGTTTTTTGTTGATATTAATATCACTGATAGTGGTAGCAGCTTCTATTTCATATACAAATACCGTAGCGAATCAGCTAAAGGAAGATGAACTGAAGAATGTAAAATTATGGGCAGATGCACAAACCAAAACCTTTCAGGCCACTGATTTGGAATATGAATATTGTGATTTCACCTTACATTCAATGATATTGGAGAAAAACAGTGATATTCCGGTCATTCTGACAGATGAATACAAACGGATAATAGATGCCCGGAATTTTGACAACAGGGATATTGTCAAAGACAGTATATTTTTCAGAAAAGAAATTGAAAGACTATCAAAAATTCAAACCCCTATAACAATTGGTGATGAGAACTTTAAAAACTATATATATTACCGTCAATCTACAATTATAACAAGCCTGGAGTGGTTTCCCTATTTTCAGTTTGCAATATTAGGGGTACTGATACTGATTTCATATTTCACATTCAGTCTGAACAGGCAGGCGGAACAGGAACGGGTATGGGTAGGAATGGCAAAAGAAACAGCACATCAGTTGGGTACACCTATCACCTCTTTGATGGGATGGGTAGAAAATTTCAAAATAATGTATCCTGAAGATGAAAATATGATGATGATGTGTGAAGAAATGAATCTGGACATAGAATTATTAAAACTGGTAGCGAACCGATTTGAAAAAATAGGAACAATACCTGTACTTGAGTCAAGAAACATTTATGAAAATTTACAGAAGCATCACAATTATGTCAAACAAAGGGCATCAAGAAAAATCACCTTTGATTTTCCTGAAAATATAGAAAACAGAACCCTCAACATAAATATAAACCCCCTTTTATTTGACTGGGTAATAGAGAACCTGCTTAAGAATGCATTGGATGCAATGGAAGGAAAAGGAAAAATAACAGCAACGGTACAGGAAGACGAACAATATGTGTATATAGATGTAACGGATAGTGGGAAGGGAATTGCAAAGAGAAAATTTAAGTCGGTTTTTCAACCCGGATACTCAACTAAAAAGCGTGGATGGGGATTAGGTTTGTCATTATGTAAAAGAATTGTTGAAAAATACCATAATGGTAAAATTTTTGTACTTAGTTCCGTTGAAGGAAAAGGGACTACATTCAGAATCCGTCTTCCTCAGGCAAAAAAAGTAGAATCAACATAAAACACTACATTATATCCGATAATTTTTTAAAAAATATTTTTTGACATTATCAACAATTAATGAAGTTGTAAAAGATTAAATAAAGAAAATTATTATGCTAAGAAATTTTGTTTGCCTGATTGTTTTTTGGGCTATTCAAAGTACAGTGATTGCTCAATTTACAGACACTTTGATAATAAGTGATGAGGACGGCTTTGAGGTTATCGGTGCCACAGTATATATAGTTTCTTCAGACGGGACAATCGATTCCTCCCGTCATCAAATCAGCAATTTTGATGGTAAAGTTTTTTTAAAAGACGTAAAATTCTCAGAATCTGTTCATATCAGTAGTATACAATACCGTGAACAAAGCCTGAGTATACATACTATACGGGCAAATAAGGGAAAAATAATTTTGCAGCCGGGATTTTTAACCATGATAGAAGTGGTAGGAAAAGGGACAACAAACGAAAAAATTCCATTATCTGAGATTCCGAATAAAGTTACTGTTATCAGTAAAAAGGAAATTTCTTTATTCAACCCTCAGACCTCGGCAGAACTATTATCACAAAGCGGCGATGTTTACTTACAGAAAAGTCAGATGGGAGGTGGCAGCCCGATTATCAGAGGATTTGAAGCCAACAAAGTACTCTTGGTAATTGATGGCGTACGTATGAATAACGCAATATATAGAAGCGGGCATTTACAAAATGCCATCACATTAGACAACTCATCAATTGAAAGAGTAGAGATACATCACGGACCTGGTTCAGTAATGTATGGTAGCGATGCATTAGGAGGAGTAGTTCATTATTATACAAAGACACCCCGTCTGAGACCAAAAGACATCAAGCCCCTTGATGTAAATATATACTCGCGATTTTCTACAGCAAACATGGAGGCGACTGTACATGCAGACATGAATGTAGGGAATGAAAAAGTTGCTTCATTCACAAGTATTACTTATTCAGCATTTCAGGATTTACGAGCAGGGCGATTAAAAAGCAGTCCCAATATGAAATTGGCCTGGAACCGATATTTTTATGTTACACGAAACGACAGTATTGATCATGTGACTGCCAATGATAACCCTAACGTACAGGTCGGAACAAGATACACACAGTTGGATGCTGTGCAGAAATTGCGTTTCAAGCCAAAGAAGGGGCTTGAGTTTTTGTTCAACCTACAGTATTCCACAAGCAGTAATATCCCGAGGTATGATCAATTAACTGATGGTGATGTCATTATTACAAACGGACAAATTACAGAACAAACCTTTAAATTTTCTGAATGGTATTACGGACCACAACAGAGATTGTTTGCCGCCTTTACCACAAAATTGAATAACGACAGTATGTGGTTATTTAATAATGCCAATATTGTGGTTGGTTTTCAAAAAATAGATGAGGACCGGATTAGCCGTAAATTCAATGATCCTTTACGGAGAATACAACAGGAGGACGTCTATGTACTTACTTTGAATGCAGATTTTATAAAGAAAACCGGGAGGAAGAAAAAAAATAAATCCAGATTACTCTATGGTTTAGAGGCGACACATAATATAGTAAGATCCCTTATAGAAACACAAAATATAGAAACGGGGGCCTTATCAAACCGGGGAATAGGTACAAGATATCCTGATGGTGGTAGTTTTATGAGTACAGCAGGTGCCTATATCAGTTACAAACAAAAAATAGGTAAAAAAGCGAATCTTATAGGAGGAATACGGTATGCATTTTCCTATTTATCAGCAAATTTCATAGATACGGTATTGTATAGTCTTCCATACAGCAATATCACGTCGACAAATCATGCCGTTACAGGTTCCTTGGCCCTTGCCTCTGATCTTGGACAACAATTTCAGTTCAACACCTCAATATCTACCTCCTACCGAACTCCGAATATTGATGATTTTGGAAAAATAAGGTTAAAGGGTGATAATATAACAATACCTAATCCCTCTATAAAGCCTGAACAAGCATTTAATTTTGAAGCTACGCTTGCCAAACAATTTAAGAAAAGAGTCCGTTTTAGCAGTACTGTATTTTACACACATTTATTTGATGCGATCCTTCAGGAACGATTCAGTCTTAACAATGCAGATACATTATACTACGATGGTTCATTTAGAAATATCTACACAAATGCGAATTCGGGACAGGCCTATATATGGGGAATCAGTGCCAATATGAAAGTAGAGTTCTCAGAGAACATATTCATGAAAATCGGTATTAATTACATAGAAGGAAAAGAGCTTGAGACTACAAGCACAATAAATACAGGAAATTCTAATACAAAGCCACTAGCACACATTCCCCCTTTATACGGGCAGTTTGATCTGGGCTATAAGAGAAAATTATTTCAGACCCGCTTTAATATCAGGTTTAACGGCAGTAAAAATCTTGAAGATTACTCAGATGACAGTTCAGAAAACCTGGACAAAGCCTTACCCGAAGGTACACCTGCGTGGTTTACAGTGAACATTTATGCGAGTTTCAAATTGCACAAATATTTTTCAATCAATCTGGGTATAGAGAATCTGTTGGATTGGCACTACCGACCGTACGGGTCAGGGGTATCTGCTCCAGGAATGAATGTAATTGTTACCTTACGAGGACATTTTTAGAAAGGCTTTTTATAGAGGTAGGCTACAACAAAAAAATCCCACCGAAAAGACTCCGGTGGGATTTTGATAGAAAAAAAACGGCAATTAAGCTTCAACTTTATCGTCAAACACTTCAAATTTAACAGAAGCATTCAGCTCTTTATGCAAAAAAACATTGGCAGTATAAGTACCAAGCATTTTCACTTCTTCAGGAAGTTTGATGTCTTTGCGGTTCACTTCCACACCTAAAGTTTCAAGAATTACTTTAGAGATTTGAACAGAAGAAACAGAACCGAAAATTTTTCCTGATGTACCTGCTTTGGCAGGAATTTTAAGCGTGGTATCAGCGAGTTTGGAAGCAAAGATTTTAGCTTCTTCCAAGACTTTGGCCGCTTTTTCTTTTTGTTGATTAATTTCCTGCATCAGGCTGTTTTTGTTTGATTTATTAGCAACAATTGCCAGCCCTTCAGGAATGAGGAAGTTGCGGGCAAAACCAGCTTTTACAGTTACAAGTGACTTAGCTAAGCCTAAGTGTTCAACATCTTTTAATAATATAATTTCCATGATATATAAACGATTATCAATATTTTCAAAAAACAATAAATAAGAAAACAATTTTACTACTTCAAATTATCAGCTACATAAGGTAGCAAAGCAAGATGACGAGCGCGTTTGATAGCGGTAGCCACTTTTCTTTGATATTTGAGCGAGTTACCTGTGAGTCTTCTTGGTAGAATTTTACCTTGTTCATTGATAAAGTTCATCAGGAAGTCAACATCAGTATAGTCAATAGACTTTATTCCAAATCGACGAAAGCGACAGTATTTGTTTCTTTTCTGGCCAATTTTAGGATTACTTAAAAATTTTATATCTTCTCTGGTTGCCATAATTTACAACATTTAATAATTTTAATAATAGAAAAAGGTAGTACTACTAACCTTCAACTTTAGCTTTTGGAAGTTCATTTTTTACATTACCATCTTTAGTTTCAGAAGCATCTTCATCGACCTTTTCTTTTTTGATAAATTTACCAGCGCGTTTGTCAACATTAAATTGAGCACGGTGTTTATCTACCTTGATAGTAAGGTAACGTAAAATAGTATCATCTCTACGGAAAGCTAATTCCATTTTGTTGATTACATCGGAACCTATAGCAGCTTTAAACTCAACCCAAAAATAAGCACCAGAAGTTTTTTTTCTGATAGGGTAAGCTAATTGCAAAATTCCTTTTTCCTCCAAATGCATCACTTCACAATTTCCTTTTTTAAGAAAATCAATATACATTTCAGCAGTCTGTCTAATTTCATCACCTGACAGCGTGGGATCGATGACGAACGTTGTTTCATATTGTCTCATTACAATAAAAAAATTTAATTAAATGGTTATAATAAATAATAAACGAATGCAAAGATAAGATTATATTTCAAAAAACAGAATTAAATATATTAAGGATATTCAAAAAAAATAAAAACTATAAAAAAAGAGCAAAAAATCAATAAAAAAGACAGATATTTAGTCCTATAAGTTCAGATATTAATAAATATTAAAAACAAACAAACAAATAATCCCCTGAGTCTGAAAAAAAATAAATTCATTTTCGAACAAAAACAGTTAATAATGCGAACCTTAAAAATTACTACAGTAGTAATATCATTATTTTTTTTGTCCATCTCCTGTAGTTCAGAAGTTAAGCCCCAAAGCGAAGATCAAGAAGTTGGTAAAACAGAAACAGAACAAGTCAATACTGAGGAAGCAACTAGCAGCAGTTCCTCAATCGATACAGAATCATATATGGAATTGGATTCAGATATGCCATTAGATGATTATTCCGGTCAAAAAATATGGTTTTCAGGCACAATAGCTAAAGAGGTCAATCAGCATATAATGAAAGATGCACCGCCATTTGGAGAACCCGAAAAGAACATATGCATAGACTATAATGACGGAGAACAAACAATAGGATATTATACAAATTTAACCATTCCAGAAGATGAAGTAATCCATAAATTCTATGGTACAGCAGATAAGATAACGGGAACCGACGAGTCGGGCGAGATGATAACAGAGTATTATATTAATCTTGATAATATAGATTAACATTCCGTGTTGTGTATCAGATATTGAATAAAGAAGCTTGTCTGTTAAGCGGGTTTAATTTCCAGTCAATAGGCAGGTAATTTTTAGCCTGTAGAAATTCATTTGCTTTAGAAAAGTGTTTATTTCCAAAAAAGGCATTCCTTGCAAGTGGTGAGGGATGTGCAGCCGTGAGGATTAAATGTTTAGCTTCCTCAATCAGTTCTGCTTTCTTTTTTGCAAAATTCCCCCAAAGCATAAAAACTACATCCTTTCTTCTTTCAGAGATACCTGAAATTACAGCATTGGTAAATTTTTCCCAGCCAATATTTTGGTGAGACCCTGGTTTTTTGTGTTCAACAGTAAGAAATGCATTAAGAAGTAAGACCCCTTGATTTGCCCAATGTTCCAGATTTCCGTGACCAGGATTTTGAAAGCCAGGAATATCGACAGACAGTTCCTTGAAAACATTTTTAAGAGACGGGGGCACTTTTTCGGTTTTTGGAACGGAGAAGGACAATCCTTGTGCCTGACGTGGTTTATGATAGGGGTCTTGTCCTAAAATAACCACTTTAACATCATTGAGGGCCACTTTATTGAAAGCCTGAAAGATAAAATTCTGAGGTGGATAAATACAGATTCCCTTATTAAGCTGATCATCTAAAAAGGAAAAGATATTCATAAAGTAATCTTTCCGGAATTCATTGGCTAACAAATCATTCCAATCTGTCAATATTTCCGGGTCATTAAAGCAATTCATAGAAAAAGGATCATGAGAAAAAGGGAGAGCAGATTTATTTGCAATATTCTTTATAGATATCCATATAATCAAAAATAATTTCTATCGCCTTTTTATTCATATCCATATCAAGAGAGTGATTGAGGCGGACATGATGTGTTTCCCAATACACTTTGCACCAACTATCATTAAAAATTTGTTGAGCATGTATCAGAGCAGAAATGATATTAAAGGTATAAGACTCAGGTTTGGAAGCCAAGGCTTTTTTGACAAATTTAACAGCTAAATCAACATTATGATAATCGTCGAGTGCCATAAGGTAGGCCATAGAGAGCAGTTCGTGCGCGAGTCCCTTTTTGAGAAAGTCCTCTTTTGATGTATATCCTTTCTTAGCCTTAAGATATTGCAAAAAGATATCAGCATTTTTTTTCCCCTTAAAGTCCCAGCCCAATTGATTAATCAAGGCCATTTTCACAGCAACAGGATTGTCATAATCAGCCAGATAAACCATGAGATTTTCTGTCAGTAAGCCTTCATTATGAAAGGCTTCAACAACTATCTTTTCATGTTGATATGCTTTAGAAAAGAGAGTAGAAGTAATAGGAGAATCTGCAAAGACCGGTTGCAGGAACATAAGAAATCCGATGGACAAAAATAAAGGAGTTTTGAGTCTCATAAGCAAACTTTTAAAGAAAGCAGAGAAAAAATTAATTTATTGACCTGATCGGGGGCATCATAAAAAGTTAAAAAGAATTAAGAAAATCTTCTCCCATAAAGTCAAGGTCTCCGGCAACAGCATGAGATTTAAGATCTTTTAAAGCTACTTCAGGTAATTCAGATACAGAATTTACAGCTTTCAGATACAAGTCAATATCGGCATCCTCGTCACCAAAACCTTTAAGAAGCATATGATTGCCAACAAGACTTAGTCTGAATTCTCTTTTGTTGCTTCCATTCAAAGGAATACCATTAATGACTACTTCTTTGGCGTCTTCATTTTCTATAGAATAAAGCATACGGACACCATCATAACCAGGATTTAGCACCATAATACCCTTATGCACAAGAGCGACACAGATATTCTGGAGTAAGCCCATAATTTGTTTTTCCATTTTTGCAGGAATCTGAGCAAACATTTTATTTTTAGAAGCCGTTGTTTTGATATCAGCAATCCAGAAATTCGGGAAAAAATTATTCAGCAGGGGTGATTTCTTATTTTCAAGAAAATCCTGCTGCATATCAAGTAACAAAGCATCTTCTTTTTCTTTAAGTTCCATTTCGAGAAACTCCTGACAATAATCTTCAATACATTCATCAGCTTCAAGATGAAAGATATCACTTGCTTTCCTCCAGGATCTGAAAGCAAGTTCGATATTACCCATAGCCTGATGTAACTTGCCCATACCAAAGTGCCCTTCAGCCTGAATTTCTTCATCATCTAAATCAATCATCTCCTGAAAAGCGCCCTTCGCTATATCCCAATTAGCAGCGGAGACATTGATGATTCCTTTTTTATTCAATAAATACCATGCATCATCAAAGACTACATCAAGGCCGAGATCCAGATAAGTAGAAGCAGCCTCTAGCGACCCTTCTTTGACCCGGGCATCGGCCATACCAATATAGGGTTCAGCTAGTTTGGAATCCAGGCTGATAACCTTACTGAAATCTGAGATAGCCTCAGAGGTTTTATTTTGATACAATTTTGACCAGGCCCTACCAAGGATGGAATTAATAGCAGCAAATTCCCCGTAAATTTCCATTTCTACAGCCTTATCGAATTGTAATTCTGCATTTTTAAAGTCCTCATTATCCATTAAGAAATTAGCATAAGCAGCATATCGATTGGTATCATCGGGTTGTAATGCTATCCAGGATTTGTAGGCATCGGAAGCTGATTTGTTATCATCATTAATAACATGGAGAGAGATTTTCTGCAGCCATAATTCACTATTCTCTGAATCATACTTTATAGCCATATCAATATCATCAAGCGCCTCTTTAAAATTAGTGAGGTTTGAATGAATGATACATCTGATTTTATACGCAATACTATAGTTGTTATCAACACTTATTGCCCTGTTAAGATAATCAAGGGCATCTTCATATTTTTCATCATTAAGGGCATAAACACCTGAAGCAATAAGGGAATCGACATGAGAAGGGTTCAGTTGCAAAACCTTATTATAAAGCAATCTGGCTTTTTCTTCTTCATTCAATTTAGCATTAATAAGAGCGAACCGTCCTAAATAATCCGAATTATCGGGCGCTTTTGAAACTGCCTGCTGAAAATATTCATAAGCTTCTTCTAAATCAGACTGCAGGAATAAAGCTTCGCCCATATAATAATACCCGAAAGCTTCATTGGGAAATTCTTCAATTGCTTCATCGGCTAAATCTTCGGCCTCTTCTAAATCACCATCTTCAAGGGCATCCAATATATCTTCGAGCATCTCTTCTCTCTCAAGTAAATCCTTATCAATCATATGTTTATAAATATCTTATTTCGGTACAGAACAGGTTATCAAAAAATACCAGGGGGAAATGTTGTTCCTCTGAATTTGTAAGTTATACAATTGTTTTTAAATATTAAAATCTATGATTAAATATTATCTGATAGTTGAAATCACAAATCAAAAACAAGGATTTAAAAAAGATAAATTTAAAAAACCAGTAGGAGATACAAATTAATCTATCTGCTTTCACCTCCTATCGTTTACTCTTGCACAAAAAAACACATAACACAATCATTGTCAACCAATTAAAAAATTGTTTGTATCCTATATAAACCTCCATTTCCCGAAACTAAAAATAAAACAGAGAAGATTATAAAACAACAGCAAGAAATATAAATATAATTAATATGATTTTATTAGCATAAAAAGAAGTTAAATAAAAAATAAAAAAAGAGAATTTAATGATATAAGATAGAACAATCTGAAAGTAATAATTAGATTTGTTAAAGAAGATAAAAAAATGAGTCAAATAAAGGACAAAAGAGAAGCTGATAAATTAAAAAACATATAACAATATCGTACAAAGAATATAAGATGTTAATAGTATCGGTCCTGCAAGTGTAATAATTTCATTTGAAATGCGTTTACCAAAGAAAAATGAATTATTATTGCCGGTGTAGATAAGGAACAGTAATTATGTCTATAGAAGAGAAAAAAGAAATAAAGAATACTGAGCAAAGCAATGAAATGCAACCCATCGACTACCCACTCCCTATGGTAGAGGAAATGCATTTGTGGCCGATTCACAAACTGAGTCAGGATAAAGAAGCCTTCATGAAATACGCTTCTGAATTCACCACAGAGCTTATTATAAAACAAAAGCGAAAAGAAACATTAAGCGAGGCTATTGCAAAAGTATTGTATCTGGAACGGATGCGGATAGTGAATGAACCCTGGAAAGTAGACCCGCCTGACGAGATGGATTTCTGGAATGATATCAGAAAGAAACTGTTGTCTAAGTCACTGGATCAGACTGAAGAAGCCGTGAGGGAACACAACAGTAAATTGCTAAACCGGATAACGGAGCGCTATAACCGGGAAATAATGAGCAATTTTAAAATTTCCACCTATAAAATGGCTCAGAAATTCCTGCCCCGCTTGTTTGGAACAATACTAAACGCATCAAGTAAATTTCGTTCGCATAAAAAGCTGCAGAAAAAGCTGCAAATTGTTGGCAAGGTCGATACTATCCGTTCTTTGGTACCTAAAGGCACAATCGTATTGGTTCCTACACATTTCAGTAACCTTGATTCGATACTGGTAGGATGGGCATCCGATCAGATTGGACTTCCTGCCTTCACCTATGGAGCAGGAATCAATCTTTATAACAAGATTTTAGGATATTTATTCCCAAGATTAGGAGCCTATGGGCTGGACAGGCGCAAGAAGAATAGTTTTTATCTGGAAACACTGAAAGTTTATTCACAGCTTAATATCGAACGACGGGTACACAGTATATTCTTTCCGGGGGGCACACGGTCTCGTTCAGGGGCTTTGGAGAACAAATTAAAGATGGGCTTACTTGGAACAGCAATTGATGCACAGGGCAACATCTTCAGGGAGGGTAAAGACAATAAAATCTTCATAGTTCCTGTGGTATTAAATTATCATTGTGTACTTGAGGCAAAAAAACTGATTAATTCTCATCTTGAGCGAACCGGGAAGGAATTATACCTTATAGAGAAAAAAGCATTTGGTGGCGCCTTTAACCTCCTTAAATTTTTCTGGAAATTTTTCTCTTATGATTCAGAAATTGTCGTAAATTTCGGGCAACCGATGGATGTAGTGGGTAATTTCGTAAATAGTAAGGGGGAAAGCCTGAACAAAGACGGTAAGCCTGTAGACCTGAAGGATTATTTTGTATCTGACGGTAAAATAAAACATGACGCACAAAGAAATGCACAATATACCAAGATGCTTTCCAAACAGATTGTAAAGCGATATCATGAGGAAAATGTTGTTTTAAGCAGCCACCTTGTTGCTTATACAGCATTTAATATTTTCAGACAACAATATCCTGGACTGGATTTATATGGTATATTGCGGCTACCTAAAGAAGACAGGATAATCAAAAAGGAAGTTTTTTATGACAATATAGAAACTTTGAGAAACAAATTACTGGAAATGAATCAATCCGGTAAGATTCGGTTATCAGAAATAGTTAAGAATGGCAGTATTATTGATTTGGCAAAACATGGAATCGATAATATAGGGATTTTTCATGTTCAGAAAGCACTATACCTTGATAAAAAAGGTGATATCAGTAGTGAAGACATAAACCTTTTGCTATATTATCACAACCGAATGAAAGGTTTTAACTTATCGGAGTACATCAATTTAAAAAAATAAAACAATGAGCAATCATCTATTTTTAGTTTTAATACTTTTGGTTTTGACTTGCGCCTGTCAAAATGAAGAAGATAAATCCTGGCAACTTGCTTTACAAAAAAACTCAAATGCTGCAATAGACTCTTTTTTACTTGATTATCCTGACAGCAAATATTCAATGGATGCAAGCATACAGAAAGAAACATTTGCCTGGTTTTCTGCAAAGGCTAACAATACGGTTTATGGATATAAAAAGTATCTGGTTAATTATCCTGACGGGAAATTCTCTAAAGAAGTACCTTCGAGACTGGACGCTATTAAAACTGACAATATCAGCTTAAAGGAGTTAACAGCAAGTACTTTTATAGGAAAGATAAACTATGGCAATCATGAAACACAGGTACTTGCCTTTAAATTTGCTAATATTAATAAAGATAGCAGCGGTATTAGTTTTCTGGCAAAAATAAACACTTCAGAAATCAGAAAGGATATTGAAGGAAGAATTAACCCCAAAAATTTTTCTATCACTTTCATGGAAGACCCTAAAGACAAAACAATGCTTAACATTACTGATGGCCGTGCCTACATGAAAGAGAATAAAATTATGCTTGAATCCACAAATGTTAATCAATATTGGAACCTCATAAAGTACAATGAATAAAATCTGAATTTCAAACAAAAAGTATCGCAATTAATTTGCAGAATTATAATTAATTATTTTATACACAATAACCACTAAGGAAAAATAAAAAACATGAAATCATCCTACGTTGTCCTTCTATTGGGGATACTATTCGTCTTTTTCAGTTCATGCAACAACTATGAAGAACAATATAATGCACTTGTAGAAAAAAATGCCGCTGACCAAAAGCGCCTTCATGCGCTGGAAGAAGAAGACCGTCTTGTTCGCGGTGAGTACTCTATGGCTATTGAAACATTAAATTCCATTGAAGATACCTTACGGTCTATAGAGAACAATGAAAAAGAAATTCAACGTCTTACACAACAAAAAGAATTTTCTGGAAACCTTTCTCAGCGTCAGGCAATAATAGCAAAACTACAGGCTTTGCGAGACGCTAATGAAGCGGCAAATGATGCTGCAAAAAAGATGCAAAGAAGAGTCCGTTCCTATCAGATTGAGAATCAGCAACTGAAAAAGATGATTGCACAGGCTGAATCGAGGATAGTAGAAAAAGAGGAAGACCTGAAAGATGCACGCGGAATAATTGACGACATGGAAATGGCCCTGGCGAAGATGGAAGGGCAACTTACTGAAAAGAGTGGTCAGTTGGATGATGCTTACAAAGACCTTCAAAAACGCAATGATGAATTAAGTTCTACAAACAAAAAACTGGCCTCAACAATTGCAGACCTTAAAAACAAGAATACTTTTATTGACGAACAAGCCCGTGCCTATGTTGCCTGTGGTGATAAAAGACTACTCAGAAAGGCGGGTATACTCAGTAAAACAAGTATGAAAAAACTGACCAAGGAGTATCAGAAGTCTGTTCGTGAAAAAGGAGATGAAATTGATTATTTCAATAATGATCAGATAGATTGCGGTGGTGATGGTGAAATAGTATATGTACTCCCTTTGAGAGACAAGGATTCTTATAAGGTTGAAGGCGGTGTGTTGGTAATAAAGAACCCTAAATTATTCTGGGCTACCGATAAAACGGTTGTTCTTGTTAAGAAATAATTTCATTCTGAATTTAAAACTTGTAAAATAAATTATGAAACTATTCTTATATACCTCTTTGTTGATGACAATGATTCTAACATGCGGATGTGAAGATTATAAAACAAAGATGGAAGAGGAACAAATAACTCAGAGGCTACTAAAACAGCATTTGCTAACACTCGAAGAAGAGGAAAAATTGATAAAAGGGGAATACAGCGAAGCCCTGGAAACATTGAATTCTATTGAGGAAACGCTTATAGAAATGGCAAGCCGGAATAAAGAGATGGACAAATTGATCCGGGAGAAAGAACTTACAGAAGATACAAATCAGGAACAACTGATCATGGCACAACTTCTTTCACTAAAAAATGCCAATATTGAAGCGGATAAAAAGGCAAAAAGACTCAGGTCGAAAGCCAGAAAATACCGGGTTGAAAATACGGAACTAAAAAAAATGGTCGACAGGCTGGATTCAAAATTTTCCGGTATTGAATCCGAGTTAAATAAAGCAAATACTACTATCGGGAACATGAAAACTTCTCTTGCTGAACTTGAAACAGAAATTGAATCTACTGAGTCTGAATTATCAACAGCCTATGCTGATCTGAAAGTTAAAACCAGCAAATTGGAACGTTCAAATACAGAGCTTGAAGCTACCTTAGCTGATTTGCAGGGAAAGGAGGATTTTATAGTAGAAGATGCAAAAGGGTATATTGTCTGCGGTTCAAAAAAAGAATTACGTAAGGCTAAAATTTTAAGACTACTCAGTGACAAAACACTAACGATTTCCTATCAGAATCAAGTTAAAGAATATGGTACTGAAATCAACTATTATGAAAATGATAAAATTGATTGCGAAGCGGGAGAGATTAAACAGGTTTTGCCACAAAGAGATGTCAATTCCTATAAAATAAAAGGTGGCATTGTTGAAATCACAGATAAAAAGTCTTTTTGGTCCACGTCCAAGGCTGTTGTTCTTGTTAAAAAATAAAAGCCCGAATTAAATTATCCAATCAGGATAAAAACGAAAAAACATAAAAAGGTGCCGCTACTGCAGGCACCTTTTTTATTCAAAATTACAATGATTCAGGAAATGAATAAAATAATACAAACTAAAGATGGTTCACACAGTTTAATCAGCGGAAAGTTTGAAGAAAGCTATCACTCAAAACACGGTGCTATCCAAGAAACACAAACTGTATTTATAGATGCCGGACTTAAATATAAGTCTGAATTCAGCAAGGAGTTAGAAATTCTTGGTATTGGATTCGGGACGGGTTTAAATGCCTTCATGACCTATCTTGAATCTAAAAAAGAAGGGCTTAAGGTGGAATATACCGGCGTAGAGGCCTACCCTATCGATTTAGGAACTGCTGCTGAATTAAACTATCCTGCAGAATTAAATGCTGGCACAGAACGGGATATCTTTCTGAGTATGCATGGTTCTGAGAATAAGACCCTTCAAATATCATCAGAATTCAAATTTTGTAAAAGAGTATGTCTTTTTGAGGACTTGAAATACAAGGAAAACTTTGACATCATATATTTTGATGCCTTTGCCCCGGAGGCGCAACCTGAACTATGGGGAGAAGAAATGCTGAACAGGATGTATCGTTTTCTAAAACCCGGCGGTGTATTGACCACTTATTGTGCAAAAGGAGTAGTGAAGCGGTGCCTGAAGTCAGCAGGATTCGTAACAGAAGCCTTGCCCGGGCCAATAGGTAAGCGGGAAATGACGAGGGCAATAAAAGCCCCTAAATAAAAAAAGTGGATTTTCTGCCTAATAAATGCAAAAAATCCACTTAGAAAAACAATCAGAATACTTATTCTGAATAGACTACATTATCAGACATATCATACCAACTTTTATAGTTGGGCATATGCTTTTTCTCAACTACGTTACGTTTAAGTTTCATAGTAGGTGTAAGCAAATTATTTTCAACGGTCCACTCTTCTTTCAGAACGACTGCTTTTTTAATTTTTTCGTAAGTAGCAAGCGTCGGGTTTAAATCTTCAATCGATTTACTTAAGGACTTGGTTAAAGCCTCTTTACTCAGCGCCTTCCCTTCTTCAGAAAGTGTAATAAGCGCAATTGGCTGAGGGATGCCAAACCCGACAATACAAAGTTGTTCAATGGCAGGGTTTTCAGAAAGTTTTAGTTCAATCGGTGCCGGAGCAATATATTTTCCTTTATCGGTTTTGAACTGATCTTTAGCACGTCCTACAATATACAAAAAACCATCCTTGTCATACTCGCCCAAATCTCCTGTTTTCAGATAACCATCTTCTGTAAAAGAAGCTTTAGTTTTCTCTTCATCTTTGAAATAGCCTTTCATGAGGCATGGACTTTTCACGAGGATTTCACCTTCACTATCCAATTTAGCCACCGCTTTACCCAATGGTTTTCCTACAGACCCAAATCTGTTGGCATCCGGGCGGTTAAAGTGCGACATCAGGCCATCTTCGGTCATACCATAACAATTGTGGATCGTAACGCCTAACTTTTGATACCATTCCAACATATCTTTGGAAATAGGAGCAGCCCCTGTTACCACAAATCCAACTTCGGCCAATCCTAAAGCAGTAAGAATTTTCTTTCTGACAATATTTTTAAGGATAGGAATCTTTAAGAATAAATTCAGTTTTTTCTCTGGCATTTTCACCCATATTTTTTCCTGGAATTTAGCCCAAACACGGGGTACAGCAAAGAAAATATGCGGTTGACAGGCAGATAAGTCTTCAGGGAAAGTTTCCAGAGTTTCCGGAAAAGAAACCGTGGCCCCCCGGTACATGGCCTGAAAATTAATCCCAATTCTTTCAGCTACATGAGAAAGTGGTAAATAAGAGAAGAAACGTGGAAATTCCGGTGTTTTGACCACCTGACCTAAAGTCTGAGAAATTTCATTCATAGCAGACCAACAGTGCATAACCCCTTTAGGAAGCCCGGTAGTACCTGATGTATAAATGATCGTAATCAAATCATCGCCCCCTCTGGATTCAACTTCAGTTAATGGTTCGTGCTTTTTAATTAAATCCTCCCATTTATCTCCTTCATTACCACCAAAGAAACCAAGGCTGATCATTTGAATGCCCTCAGGGACACCCGATTTTTGTGAAGCCCAATCATCTAATTTACCTACAATAAGTACTTTAGAGTCACTGTGTTCCACAATATATTTGATAGTATCAGGACCAACAGTAGGATAAATAGGGACAGAGACACAACCGGCCATCATAATAGCAAGGTCAGACATCATCCAATGCGCACAGTTTTTGGAAACCAAAGCAACTTTGTCTCCGGGAACACAACCATAAGCTTTAAGAGCGGCAGCCACTCTACGAATTTCATCGCCAGCCTGTTTAAAAGTCCATTCGGTATGGTTTCTGTTTAAAGGTTGTCTTAGATAAATTTTATTAGGAATCGTTTTTTCCCAGTGCAGAAAAGCAGCTAAGGGGGAATCAAAATTTTTCATATAAAGATATTTGTAAATTGAAATTTGGTAAAAGAGAATGTAGAAACATCTAAAGTAACACATTCATGTCATAAACAAAAAAGCAAGATAAAAAAAGAAATTCAAAAGAGAAGCTAAAAAATCATATTTCTTCAAAAGTAAGTGTATAATGAGTTCCCTGAGCAACATCATCTTTAATAATTCCTCCCCCTAATTGTCTGCTCAGAGACTTAATCAATTTCATACCAAGAGATTTGGAATTATCAAAATTTATATCTCCGGCATATCCAATACCATTATCACCAATATTCATATGAAATAAAGTATCGTCAGTATTATCCTTTTGATTTTTATTGATAGAGATAAAAATAGAACCGTGATTTGAAGGGAAAGCATATTTAAGTGAATTGGTAATTATTTCATTAATAAGTAATCCCAAAGGAACAGCAGTATCAATACTCAGATTAATATCAGTGACATTAATTTCAAGATTAATTTCAGCATCTTTACCTTTCATAGAAGTAATTAAATAATTAACCAACTCCTTGAGGTAGAGATAATAATTTATTTTGGACAAATTGTCCGATTGATACAACATTTCATGAACGATTGCCATAGAATTTATTCTGAACTGACTATCGGAGAATAATTTTTTTTGATCATCATTGATAACAAAACTGGATTGCAAACTTAGCAGGCTTGTGATTACCTGCAGATTATTTTTAACTCGATGATGAATTTCTTTAAGAAGAACGATTTTTTCTTCATTTGAAATAAGGAGTTCTTCCGCTTTTTTCCTTTCAGAGATATCCCTTACACTACCATATATTTTTTTAGTTTTACCATCATCGGAAAGCCCAAGTGAGATATTATCTTCCAGCCATATATACTGACCGTTTTTATGCAGAAATCTATATTGCCTCAGTATTTGAGATTTATTTTCATCAAGTTCCTGCGTTAGCTTAAATACCTTTTCTTTATCGTCAGGATGAATTCTTTCCATCCATTGAACTTCAGAATTCATAAATTCCTGTTGGGAAAACTCAAAGACGAATTTAGCATTCCCGTTAATAAAAGACAGCTTATTTCCAAGTGTTGCATCATCATGCAATTCAACTGAAAAAACAACTTCATTTATATTACTAAGTAATTCATTAAGAATCATCTCATTGGAAGCAATTTCCTTTTCATATTTTTTTCTTTGACTAATATCCTGACC
>CAJQOX010000337.1 GCA_905480075.1 uncultured Aureispira sp.
CCACATCCGATATGATGTCTATATAAGCCGAGTCTCTTTTGTATAACTTGAAAGCAAAATCAAAACCCAAGGAGGTCTTCAGAATATAAGGCCACTGAAAGCCTACCATCAAATCGGAAGTCCCTGCCTTTATCTGCTGCCATTTGAACTGTAATCGTTTACCGGTATTCAAAGGGTTTATCAGGTCTATATTGATGTTGCCGGTAAAGTCGTATCTTTGTTCACCCGTCTGCGGGTCCTTGCCGGGCAAAAAACCAAAGAGTACATCTATCTTGCTCGAGGGACGGTTCATCAGAAAAAGATTGACCTCGGCCTTGTTGTCAACAAATACGATATAGGGCGACTGATAGCTGCTCAGGTATCGAAGCGAAGACAGACGGGTCTGCATCTTTTTAATCACCTTTTCATTGTATAACTTTCCCTTTTTTATACCGAGATAAGAGGAGATAAAGCCCTTGGTTATTACCTTATTTTTTTTCTTTTTTTTCGGGTTGCGGTTCTTAGTCACAATTTTTATGGCATCAAAGAATATCTGTGGGCCTTTTTCATAATAAATTCCTGCCGATATTTTGTCGTCAGATATCCGCAGGCTATCCAGGTATACACAGGCAAAAGGATAGCCGTGATTCTCCAGATAGGTCAATAGCTTTTCCTGTATCTCCACGACCTCGCGGTAATAGAAGGGTTGATTATTGTACAGTCGTTCCCGGAATCCTGTAGCAGATAAAAATGCGGGTTGAATATTGCCGTTTCTCAGACTTGCCCACTCGTAACGTTCCCCGACAAATAAATAGGCTGTACATTTTTTACCAGTATAAAAAACAGTATCTACCGATGCCCCGATATAAGCTTTGGATTGTAGCTTATTCAGTATTTTATACAATTGTTCCTCTGCCATTGCAGAATCTTTGAGGACGTACTCGAATTGGATTCGCTGATTCTTAAAGAACAACTTTTCCTTGTCTAATGGTATCAAGCTCAGAACAACAGATTTGTCAGCAATACTGTCCTTCTTTTGTGCATGTAAAAATGCAGGCAGTAGTAGAATTAGGATTGCTGTGTATGCTATTTGTTTCAGGATTCCGATTGTTTATTGATTTTCCTTTTTGATGTTGTTATGAGTAGTTCATTATGTATAATATGCTGAAGTACTTTTACATCTTCATTTATTTGATTCCTCTTATTAAACGAAGATACAATAAAATTGCGTTGGAATTTAGATGAAACAAAAGGTTAAATAGGGCTCATTTTAAAAATGTGTATAAAAACGACTGACTTTGGTGAATTTTTTTATCGTGTTTTTAATTCCTGAAAGGTACAATGTGGTCATGAATTTATAATCAATCAGCGGTTTTTATCTCTTCTATCAACTTTAATAAATCATCATAGATATCTAATTTTTTTGCCTTTGCCAATTCAGCTGCTTCAATAGCTGTTAATAATGCTTTTTCATTCCGCTCAAGCTTAAATAATATCCTGGCTTTTGTGTCGAGAAAATTAGCAGAAACTTCTTTGGATAATGATATGGATTCATTGACTAATTCCAAACCGTATTTCAGCATTCTTTTATTCTCTCCTTTTTTATATAAATTCCAGGCAACAGCATTCATTTCATTGGCATTAGGGTATTTTTTATAATGTAATTTGCTGAATTTTATCCGGATATTTGTTTTATCCTTTTGATTATAGGCAAAGGTTTCTTTGAATTTTGAAATAAAATATTTACTTTTTTCTTCAGGCAGAAATTTTTTCAGGTCCGCAATGAGGTGTTTTTTTTGCTTAAAGTCGGTGTTCCCGCTAATAAGGTAGGTGGCATTATACATTGAAGAAAAAATATATTTATCCAGCGCTTTTTTATCAACAATTTCTTCCAGATCAGATTTGTTATTTACTATGTATTTAAAGTAGGGACTATCATAAAGTTTTTGAGTAGAAAGTAAAAAATTAATATTTTCAGTTTTTGCCCAGTTTTCTTCTCCAATCATTTCAAGGTATTCTGCAGAAATTTTTCTGACAGGCATATGCTGCTTTTTTAACAAATTCCCATATTTAAAAAGAAATGCGGAATCCCTTTTTCCTGCATTATATTTGTTTTGAAAAGTACAAATTTGTAATTCAGGATTTAAAGCATGAAGAAGCTCCTCGGTAAACGCTTCTTTTGTTCTTTTTCCCACGAATTTATATAGTATTTCTCCCTTTTGATTTAAAAATAGAAAGGTAGGAAAGGCACTTATTTTAAATTGCTTATTTATGTCCAGGTTTTTGTCTTCACCATCAGCTTTTACAGGAATAAAGGATTTAGCAACAGTAGCGGCAAGAGAATCGTCAGTAAAAACATTTTTATCCATCCATTTACAGGGGCCGCACCAATCTGTGTAGAAATCTATCAGGATCTTTTTATTTTCTTTTTTGGCCAGAAAAAGGGCCTCCGCAAGGTTTATCTTTTTGAAGGAAACACCTTGTGCCATAACAGACATACTGAAAAGAACAATTAAAATAACTTGTATACTTATTCTAAGATTATTTATTAAATTCATTGATGAAATAATAATTGGCATAAAAATAATAATTCTGCTGCTTGATAATATATTTTTTTCTGACTATAAAACAATATAACAAAAGCCTTAGAAATAATTTCCTAAAGCTTTTGCTATCTGTATTTATCGGAATATCAATCCCGTAAAATACTTATTTACTTTTTATTCAGCTTCCAGTTGTATTCCCTGAACTTAACTTTGGCACTGCTGCTGATTTCCGTGTCCGCATATTTTTTGATGTAGGAAAGTACCTTGTCACTGCCACCAAAGTCTCCGGCATACCAGTTGAATATCTGTGAGACTTCCACCGTTTTTTCTGATAATGTATTGTATTTGCTGTTATTAATAAAGGCTTTGGCACGTTTCGAAAAATAACGCTTTATATTGTCTTCAGTCCAGGCTTTGTTCAAAAGGGGAGGGCAGGAGGCTGCAGCACAGTTTACGGCAAAATGTACCCGGGGTTCCTTGAATCGCTTAAGCAACTTTTCCTTTTCTATCATGTTTAAGGTCAGGCTTTTGCCGCCGACCACGATCTTTTTGTTGTCCCATATTTTCCCGCCTTCAATATCCATAATGCTCGATACAGGATATTTCTCAAGTATGGAATAAATAGTAAAGGCATTATACATATTTATCCAGTAGGCCATCTCTTTTTCTTTGGACCAGCTACTTTGCGGGGCATTTTTTTTCAGCATGTCGAGATATCCTCCGAGTTTCGATTTGTTTTTCCTGAACCCGTCATAATCCACTCCTCCGCTGCTACTTACATAGGTTCTCAGCAATTCGTCAAAAACCTCGTGACTTACTGTAGTTTTTTCAGGAACAATCTCCATGTTGTCAGACCCTGAATTTTGAGAAGTACCATTGTTCATTTCCTCATCAGCTACCTGAGGTGATTCTTTCTTGATTCCAGCATTGTTATTACCGGAAGAATGTATAGTTTCGCCACTGTTAACAGATTCCTGATTTATTTCTTCAATAACAGGCTTTACAGGTTTTTTTATTTTTACAGGAATGTGGGGGTTTTCCTGTATCACTTCTTCTGTTTCTTCTGCAGGTTCCATATTTTTAGCAACAATACGGTCCGAAGAAGGTTCTTCAACCTGTCTTACAGATTCGTTATTGAACTCATTCTGTGGCTTTTCCTCCTTCAGAGAATTTGAACAGGCAAAGGCTAAAATACATATAAAAACCGGGGCAATCACTAATTGTTTCATAAGTATATATTTAATGGTGGCCTTGTAATTTAATTTTTTTAAATTGAAAAGGTACAACTGTTTAAAATAGAAAGCTTATTCATTCCTTTACACAAAAGGTACCAAATTTCTTTTAATGTAACTTCAAAGACTCCTTTTTTCTTTAAAAATAGTCTCTTTTTAACGTTTCCTCTGCGTTTTAAATGATCCCTTTCTCAGGAATTCCCTGCATCATTCATTCGTCATATGCAAAAAATGTATCGATAAAAAAGTACTCGTTTAAAAATGAAGTCTTATGCAGACTGAAAGGTTCATCTGATCAATTTTTATCATCTACAAATCAGATAATATTTCTATTTTTTTTATTTCATAATAATTATTTAAGTACATAATTATATAAATGAGTGGTCCTTTTGTAAAATAACTTAACAAAGGGAGAGGAATATAATTTAAATCAAAACAACATCATCTCCACCAAGAAAATTATCAGAGATAAAACCAAAATTGCCAATAGAAAAATCAATCCGAATATCCATAAAAGGGGAAATGACAGTATAGCTCCCCAAATCAGAAAAACCAAACTAATGATAAGCAAATATACATTGGCCAACAGAGATGCATACAAAGCATAACTTTTTACAGCTAAATAAAAGATAGTGGATATTAGTAATAAGACTGCTGAAATAGCAATTGCTGCTATAATAAAATAGCTTATGCCTAAAATCACGCCTGCGATCAGAAATGCCAAAGGGGACAAAACTGCTGCTACGATTAAAGGAATTACTATATAATACCACAGGATATTACCTAAAATAAATCCTTTCCCCTGAAGTTTTTTTCTTCTTCTTTTTTTTAATTTTTTCTTCTTATTTTTCTTTTTCTTTTCTGCAGGTGGTGGGGTATATGCAAAATCACTTAATATAGAATTATTTATTGTTTTGATATTTTGAGAGTAAACATTGATCTTAAAATTCAGGCTCAGACCATTATTATTTATTAATTTGTTCGATTGGAGATTACTGATATTTCCTTGTGAATTGATAGAATATACCATTGAAAATAAAAACAAAATAAATTTTAGAGACATTAAAACAGATTTTTATTGATTAATAATTTATATCTGCAATAATATTCTCTTCTGTATTTAATCGGATTAACTAAAGATAATTAAAGATTTTATTCATGAATAAATCCTTACAAGTTTAAAAAGTCAGGATTAGAATTGCAATTTCAGGTTTGCAAAAATTCATAGTCTGATTCTTATTGCAGACTATTGTTCTCAGCACTAAAATAAATGAAAATGGCAAAAAAGATCGTAAAAAAAAGGGTATGACAACCCGATATCAAACAGTCTGATATCTAATAAAACAATTACTGATTCAGGGCTAGATTAAAAACAGTTTAGCCTGCCATTATAAAGAATATACTCCCTGCTTCTTTGCAGAAAAACAGGATTTTTGAAAATTGTCTGTATCAATCCAACAATTTCTTCAACTCATCCAACTTCAACATGCACTCGATAGGAGTGAGGCGGTTGATATCAGTATCTTCCAATTCCTCTTTCAGGGCAAGTAACTTGGGGTCGGTGCCCGAATCGAAAAAGCTGAGCTGTACCGGCGCGGAGATTTGTTTTACCTTATTATCCAGATTGCCGGCGTCTATACTTTTCTGTTCCAGTTCCTTCAGAATTTCATTTGCCCTTTCTACTACATAGCGGGGCATGCCGGCCATTTTTGCCACATGAATACCAAAGCTGTGTTTTGACCCGCCTTCCTGCAATTTGCGCAGAAAGATGACTTTGTTGTTGAGCTCTCTTGTGGTTACATTGAAGTTTTTAATCCTATCAAAACGGTCAGCCAGTTCGTTGAGCTCGTGGTAATGCGTAGCAAAAAGTGTTTTGGGATGTGCGATGTTGTTATTGTGTAAAAATTCAGAGATCGACCAGGCGATTGAGATACCGTCATAGGTGCTTGTTCCCCTGCCGATTTCATCCAGTAAAATGAGGCTGCGTTCCGAAATGTTGTTCAGAATAGAGGCCGTCTCATTCATCTCCACCATAAAGGTAGATTCACCCGAAGAGATATTATCAGAAGCCCCTACACGGGTAAAGACTTTGTCTATCATACCCAATTTGGCCTCACGGGCAGGAACAAAGGAACCTATTTGTGCCATCAGAGATATGAGCGCCGTTTGTCGCAACAAGGCAGATTTACCCGACATATTCGGTCCCGTGATCATAATAATTTGTTGGGATTCATTGTCCAGGTATATATCGTTAGGCACATATTCGTCGCCCAGTTTCAGTTGTTTCTCTATCACCGGGTGCCGTCCCTCTTTGATATCTATTACAAGACTGTCGTTCATCTGCGGCCGGCAGTAATTATTTTGTACCGCTACCTTGGCAAAGGAGGAAAGACAATCCAATTGTGCTACCAAAGCGGCATTTATCTGTATCGGGTTGATATATTCTGTGAGGGAAAAAACAAGGTCCAGAAACAGACGGTTTTCTTCTGCCAGAATCTTTTCTTCTGCTCCCAGGATTTTTACTTCCAGCTTTTTCAACTCATCGGTAATATACCGCTCGGCATTAGTAAGGGTTTGCTTGCGTACCCAATGATCAGGGACAAGGCCTTTATTTTTATATTTGTTGGTCACCTCCAGATAATAACCAAAGACATTATTGAAACCGATCTTCAGATTGTCTATTCCCGTTGAAGCCGCTTCTTGTTGTTGAATTGCCAATAAATGATCCTTGCTGTTTTTTATCAGATCCCTCAGTTCATCCAACACTTCCGAAATGCCATCAGCCATCACCCCTCCCTTGTCGAGCTTGACCGCAGGTTCCTCTTTCAACTCCCGGTCGATGCGTTCCCGCATGACACCGCAAAGTTGAATGCGGTCGGAGATAGATTGTAATTGTTTGTTATCTGTTTCTTTAAGCGTAGCCTTTACAGGTTCAAGGGCAGATAATGCCCTTCCTAATTGTTTGACTTCTCTTGGGCTTATTTTTCCCAGTGGTACTTTTGATATCAGACGTTCAAGATCGCCGATCTGACGGATTTGCGCATCGACCAGTTCTGTGGTTTCGCTGTTGTCAATAAAATACCGGACCACCTGATGACGGGCCGTTACAGAATTTTTATCCTTTAGCGGTAGCAATATCCATTTTTTCAACAGGCGGGTGCCCATAGGAGATACGGTATGGTCCAGAATGTCTACCAAAGGTACACCGGTAGGGTGGGGGGAGAAGACCAGTTCCAGGTTCCGTACCGTAAATTTATCCAGCCACACATAGAGCTCAGGCTGAATCCTGGAAATTGTTGTAATATGTTTAAGATTGGTATTCTCAGTAGTAGCTATATAATGCAATACGGCACCTGCGGCGATCTGAGACAGGCCCATTTCCTCAATTCCGAAACCTTTAAGCGAAGCCACCTCAAACTGCTGAAGTAATTTCTCTTGCCCGTAGTCTTCCGAGAATACCCAGTCATCAACCCCATATTGATAAAATTTATCGCCAAAAAATTTAATGATATCTTTAGAACGCGTTTTTGGAAAGATGATCTCGGAGGGCTGAAAGGAAGTTAAAAGTTTGTCAATGTATAAATGATCCCCTTCACTGACAAGAAATTCACCGGTGGAAATATCAATAAAAGCCAGTCCCATTCTCCCTTTTTTGCCAAAATGAAGGGCAGCAAGAAAATTATTGCTCTTATGGTCCAGGATTTTATCATTGATTGTTACCCCCGGGGTCACTACCTCGGTAACGCCTCTCTTTACCAGCTTTTTCTGCTTGCTCGGTTTTTCCAGCTGATCGCAGATAGCAACACGGTATCCTGCCTGAACTAATTTGGGCAAGTAGGTATCTAAAGAATGATAGGGGAAGCCGGCAAGTTCCACCTTTGATCCGCCGTTATTTCGGGCTGTGAGTATTATGCCAAGCACATTTGCTGTGGTGATAGCATCCGTGGAAAATGTTTCATAAAAGTCGCCCACCCTGAAAAGCAGGATCGCATCAGAATACTTCGCCTTCAGTTGATTATATTGTGCCATTAAAGGCGTTGTCTTTCTTTCCTTTGTGTTTTTTTTTGCCAAAACCGGTGTTTGTTATACTGTGTAATTTAATGGGCTTCAAATTTATGAAATTTTTAGTGGAACTGAATTTTTTTTAGTTTATATTTTTGCTTTTATTTTCACTCTTTAATTATTAAAGTTTTTGGGCATAAAATTAAATAAT
>CAJQOX010000338.1 GCA_905480075.1 uncultured Aureispira sp.
TATTTTTATGGTATTGAATGAACAGCAGGTCTCTGCTGTTGACCCGCTTCTGAACTCCTATGAAGAAAAATTGCCTCATTTTAATAAGGAAGACTATCCGTATATCCGTTTCATCTGTTCATCCCTCGAATCCTTTGAATCTGAAAAATCCTATGATTATGTTTTTTGTCTGAATGCCATCAATCATGTTTCGGACCTCAACAAATGCTGGGAACAGTTGTTTTCATTCACAAAAAAAGGCGGTAAATTAATAGTTTCCATAGACGCCCATAATCACCGGTTTTTCAAGTATATTTTTCGTCTCCTTCCCGGAGATATTTTACACCCGCATCAATACGATTTACAGGAATATCAGCACATGATAGAAAAGCGGGGAGGTTGCATAATCAAAACCCTTCAAAAGGGGAGGGGCTTCTTTTTTGATTATTATGTTTTGGTGGTGGAAGTCTGAGAATATTCCAGAGCAGTAAATTTTAATAATTAATAAAATTTTAAGATTTTTTTAACGTTTTAGCTTTAAAGTCAATGTTATTTCTTACATTAATTACTTTAATTCCCAAAGTAATAATCCCTCAATTACACTAAAATATGGAAAATCCAAATAAAAGGCACTGTGCCTGCTGCGGTACGACTGAAATTCGTATCTCCGGTAAATCTAAATAATAGTAATTACTTACTTGAATTTTTGCTTTTATTATAAAATGTACTCTCTTTTTCAAAAGGGTACATTTTTTTATTTTTTAAATATGATTAGACTTGTAAGAATAATATACTAACTTCATTGCCTTCAATGATTTTGGGATGTTAAGATTTTCTGATTAAACAGGATTCTGAAAGTTTTTGATTACAGGTTGATATTATCTGACTTATTCTACCTTAAATTCACTAATTTTATGACTCAATATTCCAAACACTTTTTTATTTTATATGAAACCTACAGATAACTATATTGAAATCAACAAACAGTCCTGGAATAACCGCACAGATGCGCATCTGAAATCTGAGTTTTACGATGTGGAAGGTTTTCTGAATGGCCGATCTTCACTGAAATCTGTGGAACTGGATCTGCTGGGTGATATTAAAGGGAAGAACATTTTGCACCTGCAATGTCACTTTGGTCAGGATACCATTTGTATGGGTAGAATGGGGGCAGAATGTACCGGAGTGGACCTGGCAGACAAGGCCATAGAAAATGCCCGTGAACTGGCCCTGAAATGTGACGTGGATGCAGACTTTATTTGTTGTGATATTTATGACCTGCCCAAACATCTCGACAAGAAATACGATATAGTTTTTACCTCCTATGGCGTTATCGGGTGGTTGCCCGACATGGACAAATGGGCTGAAATTATTGGCCGTTATCTCAAGCCTCAGGGCCGGTTTGTTATGGTGGAGTTTCATCCGGTTGTCTGGATCTTTGACGATGATTTTCAGTATGTTAAATACAATTATTTTAAAGAGGATGCCATAATAGAATCTGAGACCGGAACCTATGCAGACAGGGAAGCCGATCTGAGTCAGGAATATGTTATGTGGAATCACAGCATGAGTGAAGTCCTGAACAGTCTGATAAATAATGGCCTTGAGATCACATCGATGAATGAATACGATTATTCTCCCTGGAACTGTTTCAATAAGACGATAGAGTTTGAACCAGGTAAATTCAGAATTGAACATCTGAAAAATAATATTCCTATGCTTTATGCCGTGGAAGCAGTAAAAAAATAAGATTTAAGAATTAATTAATTGCTGTAAAATGAATGACTATCTAAGCAGTGCAAAAAAACAATTTTCCTATTACAAAATGCTGGGAGATAAAACCTTTGAACAACTTGTGGAGGAACAACTTTTTATGCAACTCAATGAATGCAACAGCATTGGAACTATCGTCAAACATCTGCATGGAAATATGCTGTCGAGGTGGACGGATTTTATGTCTTCTGACGGAGAGAAGGAATGGAGAATGCGGGAAGCGGAATTCGAAAATGATATTGAAAGCAGAACAGAAATGATGTCAAAATGGGAAGAGGGATGGCAGTGTCTGTTCAATGCACTCAATAGTCTCAGAACGGAAGACCTCAACAAAGAGATTTACATCAGAAACATGGGACACAGCGTTACCGAAGCTATCAACCGTCAGTTGTCGCATTATTCCTATCATATCGGGCAGATAGTATTGACCGGAAAGATGATTTGCGGAAATGAATGGACCTCCCTGTCTATTCCCAAAGGAAAATCAAAGGAGTATAATGCAGAGAAATTTGCCAAAGACAAACGCAGGGAACATTTTACGGATGATTTGTGAGAAGGGATAAAACCTTACGATTAAAATTCGTAGAAATTGAAGTTTTCTGACGGAGGTTTCTTAATAATCTCCTTCTTTTTGAACAATTTCATAGTATAGATAAAAATTAATTTAATGTATGGCAGAGAAAAAACTATTATCGCAAAGACATCCCTTCTTTTACTTCCTGTCTATCTGGGAAAAGCGGATAAGAAGAAGTATAAGCTGGCACTTTGATGGCAAAACCTATACCTCCAGGAAGTCTTCTGAAAAGTTTGCTTTCCGTGTAAAGAAGCACAAATCCCGCTTGTTGAAAAAACTGGGAGACACCGAAATGTGGATGCAGCATAATAAGGTGCATAACCTCAGTATAGTTGTTGAAAAAATTAACGGAACCATTATACGTCCCGGCGAGACATTTTCCTTCTGTAAAACCGTAGGCCTGCCCACAGAAAAAAAAGGCTATAAGGAAGGCATGGAAATTTCCGGAGGCAAGGCAAGACCGGGAATCGGAGGAGGAATCTGTCAGTCTGCCAATCTGCTGCATTGGATGGCCCTGCATTCTCCGCTTGCTATTAACGAAAGACATCATCATAGCATCGACCCCTTTCCTGACGACGGCAGGGTGTTGCCCTGGGCAAGCGGTGCTGCAGTATTCTATAACTACCTGGATTTTCAGATAACGAATCCTACGGACAGAACCTTTCAGATAAATGTATGGCTGACAGATGTTTGTCTGGAAGGAGACCTCAGGGTTGATGAAGCCTTGCCACATTCTTACCGGGTTTTTGAAGAGAATCACGCCTTTTTGAAAAAAGGGGAACAATATTTCAGGACCAATGAGATATGGAGAAAGCAGATAGACAAGCGCACAGGTAATACAGTAGGCAAGGAGTTGATTTCAAAGAATTATGGTAAGGTTATGTATGTACCCGAGCAGTATATGGTTGGCTGATTTTATCAAAAATTATTCTCTTTTACAAAGAAAAATAATAGTTTTAGTGTTGATAATATATATTATTACTTAATCAGACTCTTATTATGAAAAAGGCATTATTGGTTTATTTTATTCTTTTTGGTTTTCAGTTTTTTATTTACGGACAAGCTGAATATGCAGTCATTGGTGCTTCAGATGTAACTATGCGAGCAGAAGGTAACAGCAAAGGAAAAAAAATGGCTAAGGTTCAAATGGGGGAGATGGCAAAAATCCTTCAGATAAGTGAAAAGTCTGAATATATAAAAGGAACTGTTGATGCAGATGAAGGCTGTAATGAATTTCATTGGTATAAGCTGGAGTTTGAAGGAAAGACCGGATGGGTTTTCGGTGCCTTCGTTTTTGAATTGCAGAATATTAAATATTTGCAGGGAGTAAATAAAGACAGATTGTATATAGCCAATGCCTATGCAAGAAGTGCTGGCGGTGATATGTGCTACGGAAATAATATAGTTTGCTTTTTGCAAAATAATTATGAAAAAAACCTGAAAGCCTTTTTACCGACAGGATTGAAGTCGAAGAACAATTACAGAGGAATTCCTTCTGTTGCTTTTGACATGGAAATAATAAATGCCTTTTCCAATTCTAAGGGAAGTATCAGCCTGACGATCGGCGGGTATGCACCGGGAGATTACGGGGAAATATCCGTATACGAGCTTATAAAAAGTTCTGATGATAAATACTCAGCAGTTTTGAAATATGAAGCAAAAAGTCATGAATTGGATTGATGTAGTTTTGATCATTTTTTAATGCCAAACTGCAAGCTGATAATATGTGCAGACAGACCATCTGTTCTGTAAAAAAAGGAATACCTCAACATAAAATTATTAAAATACAATTTTGACTTTTTGCCAAGCCTTGCATCTGGAAACCATCCGATGCCAATTCCGCCCTTGAAAAGACCGAAAGCAGAATAATCGTAGTCGCTTGTATGGAATTTGGCAGCATAAAGATGTTCTTTATAGGGTTTGAAATAAGGAGATGCACTTTGATAATGAGCCCTGAAAAAGGGATAAAAGGAAAATTTTGAAGAAGTCTTCAAAGCAGCCTGCAAGTTGAGAGTATGGGCAAAAATGCCGAAATTGTCCCAGTAAATACGGTAGTTTGTCTTTAAAACGCAGTTGCGGTGTACAAAGTAGTTGAGGGCAATACTCATTGGAAGACGGATGCGCTGAGAAGGAAGTAATTCGATCTTTGCAGCAGTAGTATCACTGAAATATACCCGGTGAAAAGGGGTGGATAAAACACCCTCCTGATAGGAAGCGCCGACAGAGAACTTTAAGGAAGTTTTTCTGTTGATATCCTGTCTCAGATGAACATTCAGGTTGTAGGAGTGTCTGTGGAAAATATCTATCCATTTTGTATGTCTCAATTCAGAGGGATAGATTAAAGTGGTGGGTTTATTATTTTGGCGGTTACTCAATCTTCCCCATCGCAGGTCATCAAATAACAAGCTTGCATTGATACCAAACTCCCGGTCTTTATTCTTATTGATTTTACTGAACCATAAATCAATACCATTCGATAAATAATCGGATTCTATTCCAAAAAGCCAGGCAGCACCAAAAGTACTTTTTGATTTTTTGTGTTTGTACTGATAGCCTACTTTTGCCTGTACATGATTGTCGTGTTCTGAGGCGGAGGACTTGATGAAGTCTATTTTGTCGGTTGAAGGGGAAGTAATAACGTCAAGAGAAACATTAAAAATAATGGTGGATGCGTTGCTAGTCTGACTTATGTTCGTACCAATATGATTCACTGTCAGGTGTTCATCACCTTCTCCTCCTGTAACGGCAGAATGAGTGCCTTCCTGCAAATACATGGAATAAAAAAGTTGAACGTCAAGTGCTGTGACGGCCTTCTTTTTGAAAATACTGTCTCTGTCCTGTGTGAAGGCCTGAATTGTAATAAAAAGTAATATGGTTACAAGATAAATACCTTTCATATTCCATCAATTGCAACCGCAACCCCCACTGCTTTTTCCTGAAATTCCACCTGCTGCACCTTCCCGGTAATTGTGTGCACTCTGTTCAAATTGTTCTCCCTGATTGTTGCCGAACTTCATTTCCCGGTCTTCGAGTTGTGCACGTTGATAGGGTTTTACAAGAGTACATGATACTGCTGTTGAAAAGAGTATCAAAATAAAAAAAAAATAAAGGATAACAGTTTTTGATAAAGTTAAAATGTGCACAGGATTAATTAAGAGGTCTCAAAAGATATGAACTCAGAAGGGTACAAATATATCAATTTTCAAGAGTATCCTCTAAATAAACCGTATTAATAGCGAACAAATTGCAACCGGATTTTATCTGATAGTCTTGCAGAGGATTTAAATACCAGTAAAAAAAATCCCCATATCAGTGTGATATGAGGACGGGTCAGGTGGGATAGAAAAAAAATGAAGAGATAAGGTAAATTTTATTTTTTCAGAGTTGGTTTTTTAGATAATTCTTAAATTTATTGTCACCCAGAACTTCAACTTCTTTGGGTAGTCCAAGAACAAATCGTCCGACACCCAGATAATTGCAAACTTCTGTTTCCAGAATGTATTCATTGTCATTTTCTTTTTTTATAAAAGGTTCTGCAAGGGGAAAACCTTCAATTAAAAGGTTGAAAGCCATAAGACTTAGTTTGATTTTAACAGGGAAGGATGTGTAATCATGTATTCTAAAGATATCAGTCTTTCCTACTTTATGGCTCTTTACAAAACACCAGTTTTCCTCCTTAATAATTACCTCTTTTATTCTGCTGCTTTTAAAAATTTTATTTTTCTTATCTTCTGTATCAAAACACCACACAGCATTATAATTATTTGTAAAATCCAGAGGTTCAACCAACCTGTCTTTTATAGTGCCTCCGTGTCCTGATTTATAATCTTTTAGAATTACTTGTTTCTGATGCTTTATAGCCTGCAGAAGGTTATAGATTTTTGGTGTATCTTCCTTTCTGAGAATAGCATGAATTACCCTGTCAAAATCGTAGAGGCTACATAATTTATGAATAAGTTTAGTTCTTAATTCTATGTCATCTTCTATACTGTGAATTGCCTTACTTAAAATTAAAGATTCTTCTTCACTGAAATGCAAGAGATGACTGATATTATCAACAAGACTGTTTTTGTGGTTAATATTATAATATCCCTTGTTATTGTTGATAACAAAACCAGCCTTGCTAAAGGTATCAAAATAACGATAGACCGTTCTTTGTGATATATTGTATCTTCTGGAAATCTCGTCGATACTTCGTCCAAATTTACAGTCAAGCATCAATAAAATCTCCAACATTCTCTGAAATTTTGCGTGGTCAGACATTGGGGGGATTGTTAAGGGTAAAAGATAAAAAATTATTTTGGATCAATTTATTAAAAATAAATTGAAAAGCAAATTCAAATAAATTTCAATTTAATTCAATATTATCTATGCAATAAAAATACGGAATTTAACCAGGTATTTGCCGGCATTATTTTTTTTAATAGTTTATAATTTATTGCAAGATAAAACATTGCATTGTCAACTAGCGACAATTTGTTTTTAAATCCAACCTTCTTTTTTATAAATATTAATCCCGCTGTTCAGCAAGTCTATTATGTGAGTATAAAGTGCTTCGTTATCCTTTTTAATATGAAAGCAGGATTTTCCTTTCAGGCACTTCCTGAGGAGTTCATCAATATTATCAAAGGCAGCAGTATGAGTATAGATAGGAAAGAAATGCAGGGCTACATATTTGCTTCGGATAACCGCTGAGGCAAAATAGATTCCTTCGTAATCAGCTTTGCCAACCTTTACAGGAATACTTCCATGCAGGTGATATGAGCTTTCATTATTGCCACTTTCTACTAATGTGCCGGCATAATTACTTAGAATATTTTTTAAATCCAGAAAAATTTTACTTCTTTTGTCCATGATTAATGATTTTTTTGTTTTAATTAAAAATTAATAAAAGATAATTAAAACAGTAGAAATTATTACATTGTAAAAATCAATAAATAACCCATAAAAATAAGAATGAATTTTTCAAGCCCTTTTACTATTTTCGTTATACTTCTTAGTATTGTATTTTTATCTATTATCTTTTATAGCTTTCAAACTAAAGATAATAAAGATTTTGAAGAGTTGTTGGTTCTTTTTCCGGATATGCCTGACGAAATAACAAAAAGCGAACTTGAAAAAATATTCAAAAAAGAGCCTATGCAAGAAAAGTATCTGAAAATTATTGATAAAATTTCGCCCAATAATGTATATCCTGTGGCAAAGCTGAAAATGGGTTCTAAAATCCTTTTTTGTGTTGCTGAAGAAAACTTTGACTACAGAGAAATGACTTATTCCCTGCATATGGTAATGATGGATAAAAAATCGCTGAAAATTAATTCTCGCCAGAATTTTGTTACTACCAATAATGAACAGTCTAAATCTGAAGAGGATGAAAATGTAATCATCCAAAAGCTCTTCGATTCAATGACCTATGACAAAAAAGAAGGCTTTAGCTTTTATGAAAAAGTTTATGAATTAAGAGGGGAGGAGAGCAGATTAAAGAATACAGAAATTATTAAATATGGAATTGATTCAGCTAAAAAAATTCACTTTATTAGCAGGGAATAAAAAAAGACAATAAATTTTATCCCCTTATTGACGAAATCTAAACCAGATTAATTTTTATTCAATGCAAGCTTTTTCAAGTCATTACTAACCTCTTCTCCAAGATATTTGTCGATCAGGTTGTGTATGAAATACAATAGTGGAATAAACAAAATGGCAACCAATACCTTATAGATGTAGTTGACCGTGCCAATCGAAAAAAGCTGTTCAAGAGTCCAGTTTTGACCCAGGTAAAAGGCGATATAAAGAACGAGATAGCTGTCGATAAATTGAGACACCATCGTTGAAACTGTGGCACGAAGCCATATCCTGCTGTTTCCGGTATATTTTTTGACTTTCCGAAATACTAATGCATCGACGATCTGCCCTACCAAAAAGGCTACAAGAGAACCTGCAATTATCCACATTCCCTGACCAAAAACAGCTGAGAATGCTGCCTGCATATCCGGAACCCCTTTTTCTGCATAAGCACCTACCCACCAATCGGCAGGGCTAAGACCAATAGATACAAAGACCATTACAAAGGCATAGGAAATCAGTATAGCTGCCAGATAAGAAAGAAAACGGACGCCACTCACCCCGAAATATTCATTGATTACATCTGTCATGATAAAAACCACAGGCCATAAAAGTACCCCTGCAGTAAAGACAAGCGGACCATTACTTCCACCGGGGTCTAGACCAAAGGGGGCAAGACCCAAAGTGCCCTCCAATGAAAAAAGTTTGACTCCTATGAATTCAGCAATGAAGGCATTGGCAAGAAAAAAGCCTCCGAGAACAAAAAATAACCGATTGGATTTGAATTCAGTAACCCTTTTTTTTTCTTCGGAATCGATTAAGGGATTATCCAATGTTTTTTTGTTATCTGTAGTCATCAATTTTTTATCTTTTAAAATAACTTAATCAGCTTAGTGTTAGTGAAATTAGGTGACAATAATACTTTAGCTCTACTAATTTTCTCTTTAAAAAATGCACTGTTTAGTAGTCAATTTACCAAAAAAAAAACCAATTTTTCCAATATGCTATAAATTATTATTATTATTATGAGGCAACCAAAAACATAAGCTGGAAAAACCATATGATAAAATTAGGCATTACCGGTGGCTTACTACCCACCAATACTAATCGTAACATTTTTACAAAGAAAGAGTTGTGTTATATCGAAAAAGATTTTGCCAACTATTGGGCATCTTTTGGAGTTTTTCCTGTTTTGATACCCGACCTCAATGAAAAAAATCTACCAGTTTTTCTCTCTCAACTCGATGGCCTGGCTTTGATGGGAGGAACAGATATAGCCCCTGTTGCCTACGGGGAGAAACCAATAGGGAAATGGAAAGGGGACCCTGAAAGAGACCGCTATGAAATGAAAATTCTGGATTGGTTTGTCCGGAATGACTATCCTGTTTTTGGTATTTGCAGGGGCTTTCAACTTCTTAATGTTTATTTCGGTGGCACTTTATATCAGGATCTGCCATCACAATACGATTCTGATACTGTGCACGCAGATATTGAATTGTATGATTTGAACCTTCATCACATCCGCCCCGTCCCTTCTGAATTATTTGAAAAATTAAAGGTATGCAGGCGTTCTACTCTTGTCAATTCACTACATCATCAATGTGTTAAAGACCTTGGCGAGAATTTAAGTCCAATTGCCTTGTCAGAAGATGGCCTTACAGAAGCCTTTTATTATAACAAAGTAGCTAAAGGAAAAATAATGGGGGTACAATGGCATCCTGAATTTTTTTGGCGTTCCGATCAAATATTAATCGATGACAGAGGAATTATTGAACATTTTCTTAGCTTTTGCAGACATCAGGCTATAAAGTAGGGCAAAATTACTATGATTATTATACATTAATTACAATACTTTGTTACTTTTGGGGGTTAGACTTACAATTCTGCATTGCTTATTTTATACAATTTCTGAAATTTGAAAAAATCACATTTTGTCCTACTGATTATTTTTTTGGTAATCCTTCTCGATCAGAGTCTGAAAATCTGGGTCAAGCTTAGTATGCCTTTGGGAGATAGTTTCGAAGTGTTGGGTCTTTCCTGGTTTCATATTCATTTCATAGAGAACCCCGGTATGGCTTTCGGAATAGAATGGGGAGGTAATTGGGGCAAATTGGGCCTGAGTCTTTTTCGTATTGCTGCCATTTCAGTCATTGCTTATATTTTGGTTAAAATGTTGAAACAGAATGCATCTTTTCTGGTACTTACAAGTATCTCTCTTATTTTTGCTGGTGCTGTAGGGAATATTCTGGATTCTGTCTTTTACGGTTTGATTTTTTCTAAAAGTACTGCCCTGGAGGCTGCTGTCTTTATGCCCGAAGGGGGAGGTTATACAAGTTTTTTGTATGGGAAAGTCGTAGATATGTTTTACTTTCCTTTAATTGATACTACCTGGCCGGGGTGGCTGCCTTTTGTAGGAGGAAAATCTCTGCGATTTTTTGAGTTTATTTTTAACATTGCCGATGCTGCTGTCTTTTGTGGAACAGCCTTGGTATTTATTTTTTACAAACATTTTTTTGGTGCCCCAAGTGAAGAAGAGGAAGTGGAAGATACTACAGATGGTGGCATTACCGAATTGACCAATCAATAATATTCCTGAAATTGAAAAGATCACATTTTGTCGCCGGGATTATCCTACTTATTTTGTTTTTAGATCAGGCTTTAAAAATCTGGGTGAAGCTGAATATGGCGCTCGGAGACTCCTTCGAGATGTTTGGCCTGAGTTGGTTTCAGATACATTTTACCGAAAACCCGGGCATGGCTTTCGGGATAGAATTCGGAGGAAGTTATGGCAAGCTGGCTTTGAGCCTCTTCAGGATATTTGTCGTTATCTTCATTGCTTATTTTCTTTATAAACTGGTGAAAAAACAAGCCGGATTCCTTTTACTTGCCTGTATCTCTCTCATTTTTGCCGGTGCTGTGGGCAATATTCTGGATTCTGTCTTTTATGGTGTATTGTTTTCAGATAGTGGTAGCTTCCACGCCCCTAGAGTAGCTGAATTTATGCCTGCAGACGGTGGCTATGCCCCTGCCTTATATGGCAAGGTGGTAGATATGTTATATTTTCCTTTGTTTACCGGTACATGGCCCGATTGGGTGCCCTGGGTAGGAGGTAAATTCTTTATGTTCTTCCAGCCGATTTTCAACATTGCGGACACTGCGATCAGCTGTGGTGTTTTTATGGCCATTATTTTTTACCGACGCTTCCAAAGAGAGCTTGAACCGGAGAATGAAATTACAGGAATTAAAGCAAAAGATGCTGCTGAGTCTGAATCAACGGTTTCTCTCAACGATTCTCCCGAAAGTCAGTATGTTGACGAAGAGGAGTAAGATGTCTTTCTATAAAATTATTATTTTCAAAAATTCCACGTCTGTATTATTTTTAAATCTATGAAATGTCTTTACAGCCTTATAATATTTTTCTCTGTTACAGTACTTTTGATGATTTCCTGTGATAATAATTCAGCTAAAGTAAGGTATGTATATCAAATTGATTTGAAAGAGGTTATTATCGATCTGTCTGGCAATAGTCAGGACTCAATATTTTTAGAATCTTTAGAAGAAGCACTCAAAATTCAGGATACCACGGATGTCTCGCTCATTACTCTTTTCGGAATTGCTTACAGGGAGAAAAATGGAAATGATCTCCCTTCTATTTTTTCGGATGCTGATGTTTTAAATATCAAAGTCGGGTTTTCGGATGCTGATGTTTTAAATTCCCTTCATAAATACAAAGATGAACTGATTGATAATTCCTTGATCACCATCAAAAACCGTATGGATAACTTTGGTAAGAGAGGAGTGGAAATAATCAGATTTGAAAATACGGATAGAATGGCAGTTGTTATGAGTGAATCTAATACTGCTAATATCCGAAAAGTTATTGAATCAGGAGGGAATCTCGGATTTTGGGAAATCTATGAGAATGTCGTTATCCTTGATGATATTAATTCATTAAACGACAGATTGAAAGAGGTATCTGATGAAAACAGGAATGAAAAGGAGGATTTATCAGTTCAGGGATCAGAAGAAGGGCTAATTGAAATTGATGAAGATTTCTTTAATGAACAAATGGAAGAAGAAGATTTCGGCCCATTGTTTAACCTGCTTCATCCCAACTTTCCAAGATCAAATGCTGACAGATCTGCTACAATAGGTTATGCAAAAGAAGCAAATATGGATTCCATAATGCAGCTGCTCGGGGGACCTATGGCAAAGGAGGTATTTACTTCTTATTGGGATAGCCTGCAGTTTGTCTGGAAAAACAGAGGTTTTGAAGCAAGGGATGGTGAAAAATATTATGAATTATTCGCTATTAACACCAAGACACGGAAAATTGCTGAAATAAATTCTGAAAATATTTCAGATGCTTATGCTACTGAAAATCCTGCTGGTCCTGGCTTCACAGTTAGCTTGTCAATGGACGAACAAGGAGCTAGGCTCTGGGAAAAAATGACCAGAAAAAATGTAGGACGTCAAATAGCAGTTGTCCTGGATGATAAAGTCTATTCTGCACCGAATGTTAATGAGGCAATTCCGAATGGAAATACCTCAATTTCCGGAGGCTTTCATGAAGTTCAGTCTGCAAAAGAATTGGCCACTGTTTTATCTGGTGGCATGCTGTCTCATCCTTTAATTCTGATCGAAAAATCTATACAAAAGTGATACTTTTTACTTTTTGATGAATTTTCGGCTGACTGTCTGTCCATTTTTTTCAATAATAGAAAAAGTATATAAGCCTGCATTAAGGTCAGAAATATTAATCTTGCTCTGAGCCCTTGTTAATCTGCCATCTTTAATGATTTTGCCATTCAGATCTGTAACAGAAAATCTAATTGCTTCCTGGATAGCAGTAGTGGTTACTGTGATGACTTCTTCTGAAGGGTTCGGGTAAAGGATAAAGGCCATATCATTTTGTGCTTCCTGTTTATTAATAGCCGTGGGGAAGGAAGTTTCAAAAATAAAGAGTCCCTCCTGCATATCAGAAGCTATTATCTTTCCGGAAGACAGTAAAGGGTAAAGGCCCCAGTTGCCTTCGTATTTTGTGTTGTTATGAAGACGGGTAGAGGTATCGTAATAGCCTGCTAAACTGATGTTGTTGGGGTCTGATGTGTTGAATACATATAGTCCATCGACATAGTAACTGACATAGAGTAGGTTGTCCTTAAAAATAAGGTTGTGTGGAATGGACTCAGTTTGATTTACATCTGAGGCAAAGGTGTCGGTAATCACAAGATTTGACAGATCACTAACGTCCACAAACTTAACATCCATTCCATGTGTTTCATCGGCAAAGGCATAGTAGTCTCCGGAAGAATTCAGCCACCCCGAATGATTGTATCCCTGTTGTGGATAACTTGTCATGGAATTGATTAATTGAACATTGGTCAGGTTGCTGAAATCAACTATAAATAAACCATTATTACCTGCATTGCACCAGGCAGTATCATTCCTTACATAAATATCGTGTACACTAAAGCCAACAGTGGAATTCCAGTCTTGTATATCATTTAAACAGTTCATTAAATGTTGTGGCTGTGTTGGATCGGCAGACAAAGAATAAATGGAAAGAGAATTAGACCCGAAATTAGTTAATCCTGAACAGGAATATAAATAGCCGGAAGCAGTATCAATAAATATATTATGAGACCTGACGATCAGAGAATCATCATCATATACCAATGAAACAGAATTTGGAAGGGTTGATAAGTCTGCTATCTGAAGAGAACTCGGACCTTCATCGCAAACTATGTATAAATAATCCTGATAAGTATCGTAATCCCGGTGAATAATTTGTCCGCCTTGTACCTTGCCTGGAATAAAAGAAACCGTATCTACATTGTTTATATCGGTGATATCGAAAATATGAGTGCCTGCTGTAGACCCTATAATTGCATACTCCCTTCCGTTTTTTTCGTATCCCCATACTTCATTATAGGTGTTGTCATGTGCAAAAGAAGAAGCCAATGTACTGTCCTTCCATTGGTACAGCAAGTTCATGTGAAGATTCGTCTGAGCCTTGGCAGCATTGAGTAATAAGAATAAAAAAATTATTAGTTGGAAACGCATTTTTTGTTTAAATTTAATGATGATTTTATCGTGGTTTAAATATCAGATCAGTGAATCTTTTAATATGCTGAGATGAAGTTTTAAATGCAATCACTTCAGGTGATTAGATTTTAATTATATCTCTCTTTTTATAAATCAAATACATTTTCTCAATATATAAAATTTATACAATTCAATATATCTTTAAAGAGGTTTTGTTTGATAAATTACCTTTATCTGACATATTACGTGGGGTTGATAATCAAATACTATCAAATGATTTTTCGTGGTCTCATTTTAATTCCGGAAGGTGATTGGAATTTACTGATCTAAAGATTACAGGTTGCTCGATTGAAGGTAGATTCCGGCATCTTATATTTGATTAATAATTAAAAAATTTTAAGGGTTTTACTTCTGACCCTTTATTACCCACGGCTTTAATTTTACTCTTTTTATACTACAAATGGAAATAATCAGCTGCACTTTTTATCTGATAACTATTCTTTTCTTCTTAATTTAAAAATTTTGAAATAATTACAGCATAATAATAACTCAAAAATTAATTATTTTGGAAACTCTCCCTTACATTTACAATTCTATCTTTAACAGATAGATTTTTTGTTTTTATTACCTGCTATTAATGCCTTTCAATCAAATGCAACCTACGTTAAAAGAAAAATTAAATTACTGGCTTGAACGTTACCTTTCAAAGGGCGGGATGTCAATATTTCTGAGTCTTACCATTGTTTTTATTACATTCTTTATACTTATAACCGGCCTCAGATACCTCCTTATTGTTTTATTTCCTGAATTGGATTTATTCGGTAATTTCATGGATGATATCTGGACTGTTTTTCTTCAAATGACAGACCCGGGCAATATGAGTGAGGATAATGATAGCAACATTTGGTTGAAAACTACCACTATTACAGCAGGTCTTGTCGGCGTAATTATTTTATCTATGCTGATAGCTTTTATTACAACGACATTGGAAAGTCTGTTATTTGAATTCAGAAAGGGCAGGGGCAGGGTGCTTGAAAAAAATCATACCTTAATTTTGGGCTGGAACGAAAGGGTGGTAGATGTTATCCGGGAATTGATTCTTGCCAACGAAAGTGAAAAATCTGCCTCCATTGTTATTTTGTCAAGAGAGGATAAGGAAACAATGGACAACCTTATTAAAAAACGTTTGCCTAAAACAAAAAATACTGCGATTATCACTACTACGGGAGATTATGCCAATATTAATGAACTCCGGCGTGTCAGTGTAACTGATGCTAAATCCGTTGCGCTTATGGCGAACTGTTCTGAATCTGCTTCTCATTCCGAAAAGGCGCATTCCGATGTTCAGTCTATAAAGGCTATCATGGCTATTATCTCCTGTCAGAACGGGGAGAATAAATTGCCTGTTATTGCTGAGATCTTTAATAAGGAAAAAAGAGATTTAATAGATTATTTTAATGATGATAATATTATTGCGCTCGATAGCTGGAATATTATGGGTAAGTTATTGGTTCAGACTTCTCTTACTTCCGGATTAGAGATCGTTTACTCCGAAATTTTTTCCTTTGATGGTTGTGAAGTCTATTATCATGAAGAAGAGGATTGGAGAGATGTTGCGTTTTATGACCTGCCATTTTATTTCAAAGACGGGGTGCCTCTCGGTATCTATACTCCGGATGTCGGCCTTACCCTAAGACCTCCTGTAGGAACAAAACTCAAAAAAAATGATCAGGTTTTGATTCTTGCTAATGATGACTCTACAATAAAGTTTGAAAGTTCAAATTTTGTTAAACCCAAAGAACTTTCACTTGCCGGGGGTAGAATTTCTCAGCAAAACAAAAATATACTGATTCTTGGTTGGCATGACGTTGCTAAAATATTTATTCACGAAGCCGGTTCTTATCTTCTCGAGGGGTCAGGCTTTGATATTATGTACCATAATCCAGCAGAGGAACTGATTGCTATTGTTGAAGAACTAAAAGAACAATATCCGGATTTTAATATAAATCTCGTCAATCAGGATCCCCTGAAATTGGATTCCCTCGGCCAAATGAATCCTTTTTCTTATGATAATGTGATTGTTCTTTCTCAGGATTTACACGAACAAAGTGTTGATAAAATTGATGCAGATACACTGGTGATTTTACTTTTGTTGAGAACCCTTAATAAGGATGATGTGGGCAAGAATACCAAAATTATTACACAGGTTTTGAACTCAGAAAATCAGGAAATTATTACTCAGACGGATGTGGATGACTTTATTATCAGTAATCGTCTGATTACTATGATTCTGGCTCAGTTAAGTGAAAATCCGCTTATCAAATTGTTCTATGATGATATCTTTTCTGAAGACGGTAGTGAAATTTATGTTAAACCTGTCAGCTTGTATTTTAACGACTTCCCACAGAAAATAAATTTTGCTGATATTATGGGTATAGCCAATAAACGAGATGAAATATGTCTTGGAATCAGGAAGGGTAACCTCAGTAAAAAGGCAGAATCGAATTTCGGGATTTTTCTCAATATGGATAAAGAAGAAATGGTTGAAATTAATGAAGGAGATTTTTTGGTGGTTTTATCTGAAGACGAACTTTAATTTTTTATTGTTAATTGTTTAAATTATGAAGTACTCTGTTTTAATTTTTTTAATTGTTTTCTATAGTTGTTCCGAATCTGTTCCTTCAGAAATTGATCAGACAGAATCTTTTGAATGTCCTCTGACGTTCAGTGCCGATATGGAAGGGTGGAATCCTGATGAAAATAAGGGGTTTAATGACTTTAATCAGCTTTTTAATACTGAAAAATCAATTAATATTGACAACATCTCTCTACGTAATCAACAAGATGAAATTTATAGTTTTAGTCAGAATTTCGGGGATCTTGTTATTTCCAAAGAATCTGATAATTCCTATGCCTTTCTTGAAAGATATATTATCCCAGTAGGCAATGTTTATGCAAAATTTGCACTTCTGCGTTACATAGTTGATGTAAAAGAAGGAACAGTGCAAAGAGATGAAAAATATGTTCCGCAGCTGGGTATTTATAAATATTGGTCTAATCATATTGTAAAAGAATATGACAGTTACCTTTCAAATCCTGATTTTTCCAATAAAGATATTAATTCGGTGCCACATGATGCCTTTGATGTGATGCGCTTTCTTATGTTCAACCTTACACTTGCTGTAATTTTGGAAGATTGTGGACCTTGCAGGGAACGCATGGAGAATATTACTCAAAACTTCCCCTTTGTTGAAAAAAAAGACTACAGTCAGAACCTCCTTGTCTGTAAAACTATATTAAGAAAATTTAACAATTAGTCATTTCATTTTTTTCTTTAATATTACTTATTTTAATTAAAAAATTATAAATTGCGTATCAAAATAAAATGATACTGAATTAGTATTTTAATTTTATATTATTATTCATAACAAAAAAACAATATTGAAAATGAGTAAGTTCGATGAAAAATTAGCCGGATATAAAGCTAATATGGAAAAATTAGGTATTAAGTATGATGAAGATAAACTAATTGCCTGCACTAAAGCTTGTGGACCTTCTATATACAATAATGATGGTGAAACCGTTTCAGGTTCTGATCAATCTGAATTGGATACTGTTAAAAAAAATTACCTTATTAAGAAATTAGGTCTTTCAGAATCTGATGACCTTGACGCTATTGTTGACCATGCTATCGAAACGATGGGCAAAAGCAATCGTAATAAATACAGAGCAATTTTTTACTATGTATGTTCTGAAAAAGCAGGTAAATTCCCTTCATAGGACTTTGCTGAATCTATTGGAAAAAGCCATTCTTTGACAGAATGGCTTTTTTGTTTTTTATCTTTTTTTCTCCTCTCATAATATGATTTCAGCCACTCACCAGGTTCCTGATACTTTCTCCGGCCCTCAGCGACTGAGTGATTATCTTTGTGGTATTTTTGCACAATTGCCTTCCCGCAAAAGTGTTAAAAATGCAATTAAATCCGGGTTGATATTAGTTGATGGTTCTAAAGGCTTTACGGGGGATTGGGTAAAACCTGGACAAAAGGTTGAATTGATAGTTTTGGATACGCCCAAATCTAAAGTTTTTGAACTCGAACTAAAGGTGCTTTTCGAAGATGATTACATTGCTGTGATTAATAAACCTTCTGGTATTGCAGTAAATGGCAATCACTTCAGAACAGTTGAAAATGCACTGCTTTTCAATATCAAGGTTTCTGACAAAGTGGATGCCTTCAGAAAACCAAGGCCCGTGCACCGGCTCGATGCCCCTACCTCAGGGCTTTTGCTTATTGCTAAAACCAAACAGGCTGCAATAGCCCTCTATAAACAGTTTGAAGAACGTAAGATCCAAAAACGCTATCAAGCCATAGTTATTGGTAAGCCTCCTCAAAAGGGGAGTATTGATCAGGAAATTGACGGAAAACAATCTCTCAGCAAATACGAACTGATCAGAAGAGTAGATTCTCTCAAAAATAAATCTCTGTCTTTACTGAATCTATATCCTCATACCGGAAGAACGCATCAGCTTAGAATTCATCTTTCTCAGCTTGGCTACCCTGTTTTAGGAGATAAATTGTATGGTAAAGAAGGTATGATTCTAAAGCATAAAGGACTTTTTTTAGCTGCTGTCGAACTTCAGTTCATACATCCCGTGAAAGGAATTATACAACATATTATTATCGACAGTCCTTATAAATTCCATGCCTTGCTCGACAGGGAACAAAGACGCTTTGATTCTTCTTTTTCGGGGAAATGATTTTTATGCCTTCTTTCATTTCATATTATTGATATTACGGCTAAATTTAATTATCTTACACCTTATTTAATCAAGTTATTTTTTAATTTATATTTTGATTTTTTCAAAATATTAATTTTTTGCACGCTCTTTGTATAAGGAGTATTGTAAACTATTTTTTTTATACAATACAAATCTTATGAAATCGAATCTACACTGTTTTAAATCAATTTTTTATGTTGTTTTGTTTGTGATTTTTGTCCTGCCTGCAGATTCTTCGGCTCAAACCGATGACCCCGAAACAGCCTATAATGATCAGCAGCTGAGATTAATAAAAAAAGGCAGAAAAATTTTTAAAGCCTATCAGAATGCCTATAAAGACAAAAATGGCGAATTGCCTAAAATAAATTTACAGGAAGCTCCTTTAGCAGGTGCTGATTTAAGGGGCATGAACCTCGATAATGCCGATTTCAGAGAAGCTGATCTGAGAGGTGCTCATTTTGGTGACAAACCCGCCAAGAAAAATGTGGTGCTCGATAATGAAGATCGTGTTATCAGCGGGGCAGCACCAGTCCCTCCTGCCAGTCTAAGAAATGCCGATTTCAGAGGAGCTGATATTGGTGAAAATGACCTTCTTGTCGCAGATTTGAGCCTTACAGACTGTGAAGGGGCCAATTTTTCTGAAACAGACCTTACCGGGGCTAAATTTATTAAAACAAAACTGAAGAATAGTTCCTTTGTTGAATGCAGTCTGATCGGTGCAAATTTCAGGAAGGCAGATATGACTGATGCCGATATGACAGATGCAGATGTCGAAAATTGTACCTTCGACCGTACTATCTTAATCCGTACTCAGATGGCAGGTCTTAATGTGGACGAATGCAAAATGATTGACGTGATTCTTACCGAAAAAGCTTTGAAGGATTTCCAGGAAAAAGATAAGAAAAATGATAATATTTATAAGAATTAAACCTTTATTATGAGGCAGGGTTATCTGACCTCAGATTTATTTTTATAGTTCCACACTTCTGTAAAAATACTCAATGAGCTGCGTTCTTTACCGAACGTAGCTTTTTTTGTATATTTAATTATTAAATTGTGTTAATCTTTTTTGTATTGATAACTTTTGGGCCTTTATTTGATTTTATTATAGATGATTTGTTTTAATCTGACAATTTTTTATTGAATTATCGTTGAATACCTGAATGGATAACTTATAAATACTCTTTTGGTCGATTAAAATCAACATCTGAGATAAATTCTCTGTCAGTTTAATCTGTTTGACTTATATTAGCCTAATAATTTATATTAATGACAAAGCCATTTTTTTCTATACTGTTCTTTTTTCTGATGTTTTGCGCATCCTCCATTTCTGTAGGTCAGCAATCCGATTTTACCACGCCTAAAAATGCATCGAAAAAAACAAAGGAAAGTTACAAAAAAGCCTATAGCTATATTCTGCAGAGAGATTATAATGCTGCTATAAAGGAATTTTCCAAATTAATCAGAAAAGATCCCAAATTTGTCAACTCTTATATTCAGATGGGCTATATCTATGAAAGTTATAAAGATTTTGATAAGGCCGTAGGGTTTTTCAATAAGTCGCTTGAACTTGCTCCCGATTATAACCCCAAAATATATCTTGCCCTTGGTCGTATTGCAATGAGCAAGAAGGATTATCCTGAAGTGGAAAAATTGCTGTCTAAATTCCTTTCCTACGATAAATTACACCCGAACCTAATAAAAATTGCAACAAAAAGGTTGGGAGATGCCCGTTTCATTCCCAAGGCTATCAAAAATCCCGTGAAATTTGAACCCAATAATCTTGGCGAAAATATTAATTCTGAAAACCGTGAATATTTCCCTTCTGTCACGCTCGAAGATGAATTGGTCTATACAGTCCTGTTTGGAAAAGGCAATCAGGCACAGGAAGATTTGTACATTAGTCGGAAATCTGATACTGCCTGGTCTGTAGGCAGGGGTATCTCTGCTGTGAATACGGATGATAACGAAGGGGCTCAGGCTATTTCTGCTGATGGTAAATTTTTGGTCTTTACAGTTTGTAACCGAAGAGAGGACTATGGTAGTTGTGATTTATATTTCTCCAGAAAAATTAATAACCTATGGACAGAACCTAAGAATTTAGGGTCTCCGGTTAATAGCAGGGAATGGGAATCTCAACCTAGTATTTCTCCCAACGGGGATGCTATTTATTTTGTAAGAGGGGGGGCACGTGGTCAGGGACATAAAGACCTCTTTATAACAAGATTGCAGGAAGATGGTTCCTGGGGAACTCCCGAAAATATTGAAGAACTCAATACCCTCGATAATGAATCTTCCCCCTGTCTCCACCCCGATGGTAAAACGCTGTACTTTAGTTCTGATGGCTATCCGGGGATGGGTGGATTTGACCTCTATGTGTCAAGGAAAGTGGATGGTAAATGGAGTGAACCCAAAAATCTTGGCTACCCGATCAATACGGTAGGACAGGAAGAAGCCCTTGCTGTCAATAGAAAAGGTTCTATCGCTTATCTTGCCTCCGATAGGAAAGGGGGCTATGGTTCGCTGGATATTTATGGCTTTAAATTGCCGGATTTTGCCTTGCCGGTTCCAGTTACCTTTGTCCGGGGCATTACCCTCGATGCACAAAAGAATGCGCCCTTATCTGCCTATGTCGAAATTGTGAATATCAACACCAAAAAAGTGCTCGCTAAGATCAAAACCCAAAAGAATGGTGAATTTACGCTTTGTATGCCTGTCGGTGAATATGCACTCAATGCCTGGAAAGATGGTTACCTGTTTTTCTCTGCCAATTACTCCCTCACCGAAGTGGAATCACTTGATAAATCCTTCAGACTGAAAGCTAATTTACAACCGCTTGTTTTTAATCAAAATGATAGCATTAAAATAATCAGAGAACCAATTGTTCTGGAAAATGTCTTCTTTTCCACCGCTTCCTTTATCCTGCAATCAGATTCCAGAATTGAATTGGATAAATTAAAAAAATTACTGGATCAAAATCCTGATATGAACATTCAAATCAATGGCCATACCGATAATGTAGGAAATCCCGAAGACAATCTTGTACTCTCAGATAACAGGGCTAAAGCCGTCGTCGAATACCTTGTTGCTAATGGAATAGCAGCAGAAAGACTCTCTGCCAAAGGTTTTGGTGAAACAAAACCCCGCTTTGGAAATGACAGTGAAACAGGAAGGGCAGGCAACCGGAGAACTGAATTTATCGTACGCTCACAATAATTTCTTACATCTTATATGAAATCACTCTTTTTACTACCCAGAATATTTTACGAAAGCGTCAGACAGGCTTTGCAACAACTTGTAGGTAATAAACTCAGAACAGTACTTTCTCTTTCAGGGATCACTATTGGTATATTCTGTGTTATTATGGTCCTCTCGGCGGTAGATTCCCTTGAAGCTAATATTCAGGACAGTTTTAAACAGCTGGGAGATGATGTGGTCTATATCAGCAAAATGCCCTGGGGGGAATCTCCGGAAGAAGGTAATTTCTGGAAGTATATGCGCCGTCCGGAAACCAGTTACAGAGACTTTCAAGTAATCAGAGATCAGGTGAAAACAGCTGATATTAGTACTTTTACTGTATTTATTGGTGGCGGAACAGCTGAATACTCGAATAGCAATGCCTCTAATGTTTTCTTTATTGGGGTAACGCCTCACTATAAGGATATGTTCGGACTTGAATTTTATAAGGGGCGCTACTTTACCCCTTCAGAGTTCTACAGGGGGACCAACCATATTGTAATAGGGTATGATGTCGCAGAAACGCTATTCAGACCCACTGAAGACCCTATCGGGAAATATATAAAAGTCAAAGGTCAAAGATTGCAAATTATTGGTGTCCTGCAGAAAGAAGGGAAGGACCTTATCAACCCCCTCAACTTTGATCAGGCTGGTCTTATTCCCTATAATACTGCAAGAAAATATGTGAACCTTAAAAAAACCAGTTTCAACAGGGGACGTACCTCTATCTCGGTGAAAGCCAAAAAAGGAGTCCGCCTCGAAACTATGAAAGTGGAACTGACCGGAGTACTAAGGGCTTCGAGATTACTCAAACCGGTGGAAGAAAATAACTTTGAACTCAATACGCTTTCTATTGTCTCTCAGATTTTTGAAAATATTTTCGGTATCATTCGTATTGCAGGCTATATTATTGGACTTTTTGCTATCATTGTAGGTGGTTTCTCTGTAGCAAATATTATGTTTGTCTCGGTGAAGGAAAGAACAAGACTGATAGGTATTAAAAAAGCCTTGGGTGCAAAAAATTATGTCATTCTGATGGAGTTTCTCGTAGAGGCTGTGATCCTTTGTCTTATTGGTGGTGCCGTAGGGCTTGCTTTAGTCGTTTTAGGTGCTCAGGCAGCTACTTCTATTGCTGAATACAATATTTTCCTTTCGCCCGGGAATGCTTTCCGTGGCCTTTTGATTGCCTCTGCTTCAGGTGTGGTTGCAGGGATTATTCCAGCATACAGAGCCTCAAAAATGGTTCCTGTAGATGCAATCAGAGCTTAAGTGTTTATTCTCTTTATTTATCTTTATAATCTTAAAATTATGCCCCTGAAAATTTTTATTCTCAGTTTAAAAGACAAAGATTCCTCCCTTTCCAACAAAAGAAAAGTGGAACACATGCTGATAAAATATTCCGGTGTTAAAATTTCATTGGGAGAATCCATTAATATTATTACGGCTGTATCTATCGGCAAGGATGTGGAAGTTCTCTTTAATTCCGATAGAATTTTAGAGATTGAAGGTGCTTTTCTTAAATATTCGGTTTTGGTCTCTCCTAAATTAAAGCAATAATTATATAATTATATTCATTAAATAATTTCTGTTAACATTTTTTTAATTTCTTTATCGTATAATTTTTTAAATCAACAAGTTTTATTTTATCTTAGTTATCTATATATAACAAAATATTAAAAAACTTTTTATCCAATGTTTCAACTAGTATATATATCTAAAGCTAGAATTGATTTAACAAAGCAAGACATTGAGAATATATTAGCTCATGCAAGAAATAATAATGTTCATAACAATATTTCTGGCTGTTTGCTTTATTTTGACAATCAGTTTGTTCAAATACTTGAGGGAGGGAAGTCTGAAGTTGAGGAATTGTATGAAAAAATAAGAATAGATGACAGACACCAGGAGGTCTTAAAAACGTTTTCTGAAATAAGTGATAACCGATCATTTTCTGCTTGGAGTATGTACTACCATGAACTTAGTGAATACGAGATGAAAAGCCTTAGTGAAAAACTATTTGTAGATAATTTGTCTTCTTTGTTTTATATGGTTAGTAAACCAACTTATTCAGTAAAATTATTCTGGGAACACGTAAAAAAAATAATTGAGAAATAATTAGTAGATTTTTACTATTCAATTAAATGATCTATATCAGATTTCCTGTTTTGAGATAAAACAGATGTTTTTTGAATAAATAAACCTATAATTACTGAATAAACCAAAGGTGCCCAAATTCCTGCAATTGCTGCAGAACCACGATCTTTTATAAAGCCTGCCTCATTTATACCTATTCCGGTACCTAATGAAATGCCATAGATAAATAATGCTACCAATAAACTACTCCATCCTATAGTCTTTCTGAGAATTATTACAAAAGCAAGTAGAATGATAATTCCACAACCAAAACCGATTTCCCCGGATTTCATATTTTCCAGAAAAAAAGGAACCAGCCAACTTTCTTCTCTTGAATTCATTTTTCCTGAAATTTAAATAGGTGTACTTTTGTCAGTATTTTTCTTAGACCGTTTTATTTATTTTTGTAATTATATTTTCTACTTCACCTTCCCATATAACATCCAGGAAATAACTTTTTCATTGGTATCTACCATAAAGACAATCCCTGCTTTTTCATAAAACAGATAATTTGCCTGAGTGCCACCGAGCATCCTTGAGGCTTTTCCATATTCTTTTTGTACCGCTTCCAGTGTGCTGCCAATCACTATGCCTCGTGCGGACTCGCCCTTATAGCCATCTTTAGTCATTATAAAACCTTCTATTTCATTATTGCCCTTGTTGCCTTTAGGGTAACTTGCAACGATCACAGCATCAAAATCTTCCTCCTCTACCACGACCAATTCAGTTCTCGGACGGTGTTCATTCTG
>CAJQOX010000339.1 GCA_905480075.1 uncultured Aureispira sp.
TACCATTTAAAATATATTATCATGAAAAATTTTATCTTTTTGTTGATTTGTCTCTTTTCGTTTGCAAGCTATAGTTTTATTTCCCCTGACAATCCTGATTTTGAAAAACTGAGCAAAAAAGGCAAGGAACAAGCCAATGAAATGGCGGAAAAAATATGTGGATGTGCCAAGGATAATAAAGAAGCACTCGAAAAGTTTTACAAGGATATCGAAGGGCTTACTGAAGCCAAGGAAATTTTTCCTAAAATGATGAAAGACGTTAAGGATTTCATGATGTGCCACGCCGAATACGAAAAGATGACCTATGACGATTCCTTTCAGGCAGAATGGAAAAAAATAGCAGGAGAGGACAGATTGGAAGCTACCAACCGTCTTACCGAAGTGATGGTCGAACTTACTGCCAAAAATTGTGAAAAAGATGCAGTATTATATAAAAAGTTTACTGATGTTCTCAAGAAGATGATGGCAAAAAAATAAATATAAATTTCTCTTAAAAGCTCAGTCCTCCGACTGAGCTTTTTTTATGACCTCTATATTACAAATCGTTCTTAAGCTTGTTGCACATAGCATTAAAATAAATTCCCGGAAGAAATCTCCTGAGAAAATAGGACATCCTTCCGGTCTTTCCAGAGACAAGCAGAGGCTTGTTTTTTATACAATAAGAGAGAATATCTTTCGCAATATCATCCGGTGAAACATCCTTTCCAATTGTTTTTTTGTTCTGATAAATAGAATTTTTCGCTGTGGAAGCATCTGCATTCACAGGGGCCTGAATAAAGGATGGGCAGACCATCAGAGAATGTACGCCTTCGTCTCTCAGTTCGCTGTGCAAAGATTCGAAAAAACCGTGCAAAGCATGTTTTGATGCAGCATAGGCGGTGCGGCCTAAAAGCGGTGCAAAGCCTGCAACGGAAGAGATGTTTACAAAAAAACCTTTGTTTTTTCGTATTTCATCCAGACAGACCTCCGTACAGTTGACGGCACCAAAGAAATTTACCTCCATAATTCGTCGGGTAATTTCCTTCGATTTGTCCATGTCGGTATAACGTTCTATATGTGTAATTCCTGCATTGTTCACGAGGGCATTGATTCGTCCGAATTTGCCAATAACGGTGTCTGCAGCTGCTTTGCAGGATGACTTGTCTGTGATGTCGCAGACAAGTGGCAGGATTTCTATATCTTCCTTCATGAAATCTTCCTGAAGTGCCAATAATGCATCCTTGTTGAGGTCGAGCGCAACGATTTTTGCACCGGCCTTTGCAAAAGCCATACAAATTGCCCTGCCAAGATTGCCCGAAGCCCCCGTTACCATTATTACATTATCTATAAAATTTCTTTTCATTTTTTTTCTTTTTTATTAATTATGAAAACAAATGTAGATGTTTTGAACTTAAATGCCTACTTTTTTAATGTTCAAGAGATTGATGTTTGTAATTAAGAAATGTGATATATTAACGAAAATAATTGCTTAATTGTATCAAAAAATGATGTTTTTGTGTAAACAGAAATGTAATCTTTGGTGCAAATTGATACAAAAAACACTTGAATATGCCTGTTCTTATGCCGTTCTTTGTGATATCAATAATTATTAAGGAATTAAAAAATGGAAAAAATGAACAATCAGTCATTCATCTCTTCAGCAGAAAAAGCTCCAAAAAAACACATAAGCAATATGGCTAATTTTAACAACAGAACAGCTACTCCTGTAAACACAGAAAATAAATATGCTGTAATCGGTGCAGGGCCTGCAGGTCTTTCAGGTTCAAAGGCATTGAAAGAACTGGGTATAGATTTTGACGGATTTGAAATGGGCAGCGATTTCGGTGGATTGTGGAATATTGAAAATCCATTAAGTACGATGTACAATTCTGCCCATCTGATTTCTTCTAAGACTACTACCGAATTCAAGGATTTTCCAATGCCGGATGATGCCCCTGATTATCCGAGCCACAAACTGATGAGGAAATATTTTATTGACTATGCAAAGAACTTTAAATTATACGATAATTATTTCTTCCATACCAAAATAGAAAAGGTTGAAAAATTCGGTGAACAATGGAAGGTCACGGTCTCTAATGCCGAAACAGGAACGAATACTTATATATATAAAGGGGTGATTATTGCCAACGGAACTTTGGCCAAGCCCAATATTCCTACATTCGAAGGAAATTTTACCGGAGAAATTATCCATTCTGCAAAATATAAAAAAGCTTCTGTGTTTGAAGGAAAAAGAGTGCTCGTTATCGGTGCCGGAAACAGTGGCTGTGATATTGTTGTGGATGCTGTTCATCATGCAAAAAAAGCCGACATCTCTGTGAGAAGAGGTTATTATTTTGTGCCCAAATATGTCTTTGGTAAGCCCTCAGATACTATTGGAGGTAAACTGAAATTGCCTCGCAGAATTAAACAGAAATTTGACAATATGTTGTTGAAATGGTTTACCGGCGACCCGGAAAGGTTCGGTTTTCCTAAACCAAAATACAAGATGTACGAATCTCATCCTGTTGTCAATACATTGATCCTGCACCACATCGGACAGGGAGATATCAATGTACAAAAAGATATAGAGCGTTTTGAAGGCAAAATGGTACACTTCAAAGACGGACATTCCGAAGAATACGACATGATCGTTCTCGCTACAGGATATAAGCTGGATTTTCCTTTTATCGATAAAGAACACCTCAATTGGTCTGGAATGGCTCCTGATTTATACCTCAAGATTTTTCACCCGCAGTATGACAATCTCTTTGTTTTGGGCATGGTAGAAGCTGCCGGTCTGGGCTGGGAAGGCCGTTACGAACAGGCAAAGCTGGTAGCAAGATATATTAAAGGTATGGAACTTGAAAAGCCTTCTGCAAAGTCATTCCAAAAGAAAAAAGCCGGACCTCAGCCTGACCTCAGTGGTGGTTACAACTATCTGAAACTGGAACGTATGTCTTTTTATGTACACAAGGATACTTACCGTGGTATGGTAACAAAAGAGGCAAAATCCATAAAACTCTGAGAAATTGAAAGTACTTTTGAGTTGAACAAAATCAGAAGTAACCGGGTGTAATCAGAGTAAAAATGGATATAGACAGCGTACAGATAAGTTTTGACAGCAACACACAGCTGGTTTTAAAATTGATACTGGGTTTTATCATCTTTGGGGTAGCCCTGGATATCAAAGTGGCTGATTTTAACGAGGTGGTAAAAAATCCAAAAGCAGTATTTCTGGGTTTGTTTTTACAGTTCGCTATCTTTCCGGCAATGACCTTCTTACTGATATGGGCTGCAAGCTTTTCGCCTTCTACGGCCTTTTATCCTAGTGTTGCATTGGGCATGTTGTTGGTGGCCTCCTGTCCCGGGGGGAATATGTCTAACTTTTTTACACATCTTGCCAAGGGGAATACCGCGCTCTCTGTAAGCATGTCTGCTGTTTCTACTGTGGCAGCATTGATAATGACACCGCTGAATTTTTCTTTCTGGGGGGCATTGGACCCCTCGACCAATGAGCTGCTTACAGAATTGTCGATTGATGCAGTGGATATGTTGATCACTATAACGATCTTGTTGGGAATCCCACTTCTGACTGGCATGTTAATATCGCATTATATGTCAGACTTTGCTGACAGGATAAAAAAGCCGATGAAATATTTTTCTATCAGCTTTTTTGTGATCCTGATCTTTGGTGCACTCGCTGCTAACTTTGAAACCTTTTTAGCCTATATCGGCACCTTTGCCTTTGTAGTGTTTTTACAGAATGGTATGGCCATATTGATAGGTTATTGGGGAGCAAAGGGGGCAGGTCTTGCCGAAAGGGATTGTAAAACGGTGGCAATAGAAGTAGGAATACAGAACTCCGGACTGGGACTCATCTTGTTTTTTCAGTATTTCAGTACCCTCGGTGGTATGGGCATCATTGTAGCCTGGTGGGGAATGTGGCATATGATTTCGGGCCTGACTATTGCCTTGTACTGGCAGCGGAAATTTATGAAAACAAAAACTGTCGGAAATGACCCTCATGAACCTATTAATCATCTTTTGGAGAGTTGATTTTTCTTTGTCTGATTTTTTTAAGAAATTTTGAATAACAACATAAAATGCAAAATATACTAATAACAGGTGCCTCCGGTTATCTCGGTCAAACAGTGCTCAAAAGATTGTTCGCAGATCTGAAGGAAGGTAGAATTGATGGCCTCGCTGCAATGGATATCAAAGAGGTGAAAGAATCTGAAAGACTAAGTGGAGTAAGCTATATTCAATCGGATATCCGCGACAAGGAATTGTGGAAACATCTTGAAAAAGAAAAAACTTCTACGGTCATTCATCTGGCGGCAATTTTAGATTCTCAATCGAGTTCCAGAGAGTTTCAGTATGAAGTAGATGTCCTGGGAACCAAAAACATATTGGAAGCCTGTCTGAAAACAGGGGCAAAACGAATTATCATAAGCTCAAGTGGTGCAGCCTACGGATATCATGCTGACAATCCCGAATGGCTTCAGGAAGATGACTCTGTACGGGGCAATGAAATATTTGCCTATTCGGACCACAAACGATTGGTGGAGGAAATGCTGAAGGAATACCGTGAAGAACACCCTCAACTAGAACAAACGATATTCAGAGTCTGTACTATTCTGGGAGCGACCACCGATAATCTGATTACCAATTTATTTGAAAAAAAACGTATCCTGGGTATCAAAGGCCACCTGAGTCCCTATGTCTTTATATGGGATGAAGATGTGGCAGATTGCATGCAAAAGGCGGTGTTTTCTGAGAAGTCCGGTATTTACAATCTTGCCGGCGACGGTGCGATCCGCAATGCAGATCTTGCTGTTCTGCTCAACAAAAAATATCTTTCCATTCCGGCTTCTGTTCTGCGCCTCGGATTGGGCGTGGGCAACAAACTGGGATTGACACAATATGGCCCTGATCAGCTCTTGTTTATTCAGTACAGACCGGTATTGGACAACAGAAAACTGAAGGAAGAATTTGGATATATTCCGAAAAAAAGCTCTTTGGAAACCTTCGAGTACTATTTGGAGGCAAAGAAAAAGAAGATAGGAGATGCAGAAAAAATTAAAATTATGATGCCTCAGGGTTAATCTTTTTTAAGAGGTATTCGTATTTCTATCCGGTTGTTCTCATATAATAAGTCAGGATAATTACTATTATACCAATTTACCTGTTCTGCTGTCGGGGTTCCGTCTTCTTTGTCCCATATGACAGAATTATAAAGAAGGGTGTCTACGAAGGGCGCGTATGATTTGCTGTTTTTAAAAACCATGGCTGTTTTTAACTTCTTGCCTTTTCGGAGGAAATAATATTCTATTAAAGGTTTGTCATAGTTGGAAAAAAAATAACATTCATCAATCCTTTTATTCATCAAAACATCCGAAATAATCACAGCATCTCTGTCAGGGATTTCGCTCCAGCGAATAGCATAATGTACCTCCATTCTCCAGATCATGGTTATTATTATGAAAAAAGAACATAATCCCAAGGAGAAATTGTTGAAGAACCTTATGGGGAAAAGATGTACAGAAGCTGCTACAAAAACTGCAATAAAGGGAGTGAGAAAGCACCATATTCTGAAAGGTGGCTGAGAACCCGTCATAAGATTTACAAAAGAAGGAATCAACAGAAAAAGAAGGACAAGGATAAGTGGGTTTCTTAATAGAGGTATCTTTCTGTATTTGTAGATTATGATAGAAACAAAAAATACCATCGAGATTAAAAACCAATAAACAGCAGTGCCTCTGCCACCGCCCCATAGCAACCAATCCGAGACCTTGTCCTGATAGGATAAAAAGGATTCTCCCTGTGGTATTGCTGCAGCAGTATGTAAGATCTCAAGCCCCCCTGTCAGTAAAAAAGGAAAGAAAAGCAAGGCAGCAACCAAAGCCAAACACAGGTTTGAAATGAATAGTGGCTTAAGAATGTTTTTATTGCCAATAATGGCATAGAATAAAAGAAACAGATCGAGTAATATAAGGACAAAGGCATTTGTGGGAACACTGTAAAGGCCTAAAATATTGGCAATTGTCCAGATAAACCAAAAGTAGTGTGGGCTTTTAGTGCCCTCTGATATTTTAAGTGTAGACCAGAGAGCAAGAACAGTAAATAAAATCTGAAAAATATAGCCCCGTGCATACATAGAATATTGGGAAACCGCCGGAGAAAAGGCAAAGAAAGCCAGTGCAGTAAAGGCGGGTCTCCACCCGAAAAGAGACCTTGCGAGGGTATAAAAAAGGAGGCAACTGCAAAAACTACCGACCAAAACGGGAATACGTAGACAGTACTTGCCTTCAAGGGGAAGATAATCGGTGATACAGGCTATCAGGGTATAGAAAATATGATTGTTATTGGGGCTGACTGCAGAAATGAAAAACCCTTTGGAAATAAAATGATTGTAGGTCCAGGCTTCATCGTATTGCAATTCGTAATGCTGCATCAGATAGAGACCTCTTATTGCAAAGACTATAAATAATACGGCAAGGAATATTTTTTCTGTATTTCCGGTATTGTTGATCTGATTTTTTATGTTTGAAGACAGAAAGCCCACAAAATCACCAATAATAATGCTGATTGTTGACAATTTATTTCTGAGCCCAAAGGATACTGCAAGCCACACTGCAAATAAGGAGGAAATCAGGTATCTGAGCAAAATAAAACGATGTAAAGGCAAGACGGATGTTTCAAAATAGACCCTCCAGTCGATTTTGCCAGAAGCATTTAACAAGGTGTCAGTAAAGGAATTATAGTCGCTCATCCATAGCCAAAGACAGCAGCCCAAAATACAAAATCCTGTTATTGTCCAGAAGAACAATAACAGGATTTTTATCCGTGAAGGAGCGCCGTCCATTATTTCTGCAGGTTCTTTATGATGGATTTAAGTTCGATCAGTTCTGACTTGAGATTGATAGCTTCACGTCCTGAATTTTCCTCAAATTTTGTGTCGGTAACAATAGTTTCGACATTCGTGACCCTTTTTTCCAGAGAAGAAAGATTGTCTTCAATAAGTGTGATTTTATTAATCATTTCTTTCTGTTGCTGTTGTTTAAGTAATTCTCTTTTGAAGCTTTTTCTGGACATGACCATATAGGCTACTGCAAAGGCAATAAGACCAACTACAAGGAGTAAAAACATCTGAGGAGGCATAACTAATATTTATTTTGTTTGTCTAGGCGAATCTGTTCTTTTTCGTATTCCAGGCTGATGCGATTGGAATCTTCTGTTGCAATATACTCCAAATTTTTGAGACGCTCTTTAATTTCTTCATTTTCTACCAAAAGATAGCCCAATTGTTTTTTTAGATCGCCGACTTCTGAATTGTCGCCATTTTCGAGTTTCATTTTTTGGAGTTTTACATAATAACCGCCAAGGATGGCAGCCAAGGGAATAGAAAATACCATTATAACAGGAATCATATTTATCAAGCTCTCCATCTTGTATTTTTATAGTGTTTTTTAAGAGTTAAATTTATTTTTTTGATCTAAACGAATCTGTTCTCTTTCATACTGCAGGTCAATTTTATCTTTGGACTGAGCAAGTAACTCTTCAATGTTTCTCAGGCGCTCTTTCATGTTTTCATTTTCAGCCATCAGCTGACCAATTTGCCGGTTCGTTTCAGAGGAATTTGTCCCGTTTTGATTATTTTGTTTGAGTTTTGTTTTCTCGAGGTCCAAATAAAAAGAACCAATTACAATAATTACAATAGCTATCCAAAAGATAATAAAAGTAGTTTAAAAAGAAAAGTACGATAATATAACAACTGAATGTGATTTCAGAGTTCCTTATATTATCAGAGTAAATAAAAAAATCGATAAGCTAACTTAAAAAAAGCCTGAACGTATATCCGGTATCGACAAAATTACACCATTATTTTTAAGAATTCGTTGCAATAGTCTAAATTCTTCCCACAAATCATTCATTTTACCCTGCGAAGGCATTAATCTTCTGTATTCGTTAATTAGAGGACTGAAAAGATTGATCACCATTTTGCTGTCGAGGTCGTACACATGCTGCATGGCAGAAAGTGCAGGGATACACATTTCGGGATTTGCCGTATGATTGGCGAAAGTCATGATTGATTTTTGGACACCTGAAGGCATTTTCGATAATAGATTCAGTGCAGCCTTGGCGATATCTGTATTTCTGAAATTAGCATAAGCATCTATTGTTGCCCAGAATGGTTCGAGTTCCCTTCCGAAGGGCCTGAGAATGGTAAGGAGTGTAACAATAACGTTGGGATCTGATTTTTGGACAAGTAAGAACAATTTGCGCAAAAAATCTGTTCGCGGAACCCTTCTGAAGTTTTTGAGTTTCGGTAGGGTAGCAGTATCTATTTTGCAGGGTTTCCCCTTAGACAAAAGTCCCACAATTTTGGTGAAGGATTCGTTCGGACAATAACAATGCAGGATTTTATTCAGAAGTACGACTTGTTCTTCAGCACTTTCGGTGACCGGGAAACTATCCATCAAATCCTCTTTTTCTTCCTTGGGTTGCAGCAAAAAGAACAAGGCTTTGCGGACATCTCTTTTGGCATCGTTGAGGAATACGTTTGTGCACACCTCAGCATCTATCCCGGGCAATGCCTTAATTAAAAAATTAAGATGTCTGTCGTATTTATCCATGAATCCAATTTTTTTTATACCCGAAAATACAAAACTTTTTATCAGAATGGAATGGATATCTTAAAAATATGTAATGAATCTTTTACTGATTAGCCAGCGATAGTAGTAGCTGTAAGTTTTAATCAATACTTAAGTTCAACCATGTTTTTAAGTTGTTTTAGTGAAAAATATTCAGGAGTCATCCTTACAAGGGTATTGCGCAGGCTTGTAAAAATTGGATTTGAAAGCTGTGCCATTTTGCCTATCTTCCAACTCGTATTTACAACAGAAACAGCCTTGGCCTGCCTCATTTTCTGATATTTTGCAAAGGCCTTCGTCAGGTCCTTTTCTTCAGAAAGACATTCACTTAATACCCATGCAGATTCTATTGCCTGATTAGCCCCCTGACCCATATTCGGGGTAGTGGCATGTGCAGCATCACCCATCAGGCAAATATTTCCCTTGTACCATTCGGCAATAGGTTGCAGGTCGCCGAGTTCTGCGACGATAATATTTTCTTTTTTAGTGGCACTTAGCAGCCTACCCACAAATGGGGGATATGTTGCTGCAAATTCACTCAGCTTATCCTTCACTTCATCGGCAGAATCCCTGTAGGTTTTGCAGGCGTACCAATATACGGTATTCGGTCCGATCGGCACAATCCCTATTCTGCTTCCCGGTGCCCAGGCTTCCCGGGCCATAAAATGATAGTCTTTCCCTAAATCAAAATCAGCAATCCCGCGCCAGCACAGCTGTTTGGCATATCTTTCCACCGTATCCGTAAAAATGCTTCTTCGCACAACAGAATGTATGCCATCTGCACCTATCAGCAAATCGCATTGATGTTTAGTGCCGTCCTCAAATTCCAGGTTTATTTTGCCCTTCTGTTGATTCAGGGTTTTTAATTGCTTTGCCATGTGGATCGGGCAGTCTTTTAATTCATCCAGTAAGATCTTATGTAAAGTTGCCCTGTGAATGGCAATAGTTTGTACCTTATACAGCTTGTTAAGACTGCTGATGTTGGCAGTACTCAAAACTTTTAGCTTTTGATTGCAAATCTGAATGCCGTCCAGTCTGTTTCCTGCTTGCTGTAGCTTTTCTGAAAGTCCCAGACGTTGATATATCTGTATTGCATTGATAGCAAGTGTGATGCCGGATCCTGCCATTTTGAATTCATTGGCAGCTTCAAAAATTTCTACTTCTATGCCTTTTTGCCTCAGCGCTATTGCGGTTGTTAGTCCCCCTATTCCTCCTCCTGTTATTGTTGCTTTCATTGCTTTGTTTGTACGAGCGTGATTGATAGGTCAAAGTTACTAAAAAATAATTAATTAGGTCAAGTTTACTAAAATAATATTTTTTTTATCAGTAACTTTTTGTTAATTAATTGTCTTTGTTTCAATTATGAGAAGTTGTTAATTATTATTAGATTTAAACATAATTTTCAAAGATGTCATAAATATTTGATTAATAATTTATTAATTAATAAATTGTCAGAATGAAATGTATTTTTATTCTTTTATTGTTTTTTCTGTTTTATTATTCATCTTCTGCACAGAAACTATCCCTCGAGTCTGATAGTCTTTTAGAACGGGGAAAGCACTTATATGATAGTAAAGAGTATAGTAAGGCCACCGAGGTTTTTAAAAATCTACTCGAGTACATAAAAGAATCCTGCAGTCATTATGAACAGGCAAAAGTTTATCAACTTCTGGGAAGTTATTATAATGAGAAGAGGAACCGGAATGAAGCATTGAATTACCTCTTTTTGGGTGTTGAAACTTTAGCTAAGGAGAATACGTTGTCTGTGGAGCCTTCTTATTATGTCCTTAGCGACAGTATTTCCGGTCATTGGGGATATGCTTACGCTAGTGAGAAGGAAAGAGATGATGCAGTAAAATTACTTTGTGTTCTATATTCTTTAGTAGGCGGTGTACATTTTGGCCAATCGGATTATGAAAAAGCGGAGTTTTACTGGACAAAGACGCTGAGAATTTCACAGTACAATGATAATGTCAATGGTATTTCATCGGCATTGAATAATCTTGCTGAGTTACATAGAGTTTTTAAACGTTATGATGATGCATTACAGATGTATTTGAAGGCTGTGGAAATAAATGAAAATTTATCTGATTCATTCAAAACCTGTATTATTAATTCCAATATTGCCTTTGTATATTTAAAGTCAGGGAAAAAAGATTCTGCCGAGTTTTTTTATTCCAAAGCATATAAAATAGCTATGGATTCTGATGATACATATCTTAAATTAAGCTGTTATTTTAATTACGGGGATTATTATTTCCAAAGCAAACAAACTTCTTTGGCAATAATATCATACAGGAAGGCTATCTCTTTTGCTGAAGAGATAGCAGAAAAGAATTTTCTTTTTGAATCCTATCAAAAAATTGCCCTTTTGTATGAGCATCAGAATATGCTTGATTCTGCCTTGTACTTTCAGAAAAAGTGGATAGCGCTCAATCAAGAAATTACTGAAATTGAAAATGAACAATTAGCTTTAGAAACCGAGGCAAGGTATTGGGTCAAGGAGAAGGAAAAAGAACTCCGTCACCTTAAAGAAAAAACTAAGGTGGAAGCGGTAAATACTAAACTAAAGAATCGTATTCAATACGGCTTTATTATTGGTCTTTTTGTGTTATTGGTTTTAACATTTGTCATTCTTCAACTCCGGAATATACACAGTAATAAACTGAAAAGGCACCTTGTTCAGATAAAGCAGAAAAATGATGAAAAGGATATTCTTTTGAAGGAAATTCATCACAGGGTAAAAAATAATCTACAGGTAATTACAAGTCTGCTTAGCCTGCAAACATCGACTATTGACAACCCTGAAATCAAACAGCTTTTTAACTGCTCACAGTTGAGAATTAATTCTATGGCTCTTATTCACGAAATGCTATATCAGTCGGGTAGTATTTCTGCGATTAATTATCAAACGTATCTCAATCAGTTGATAGGTAACCTTATAAAATCATTTAAAAGCGAAAATAGTAATATTGAATATACTGTTTCTGCGCCCTCATTATTTCTTAATCTTGATACAGCTATTCCATTGGGTTTGCTTATTAATGAAATAATTACCAATTCCCTTAAATATGCTTTTGTGAATTCCGGAAGAGGTTTTATTTCATTGAATATTCAGAAAGTTGGATTTAAGAAATTTACCATGAAAATAAGTGATGACGGGATTGGGTATAGCAATGAAATAAATTATAAAACCTCTGATTCTCTGGGCTTAAAATTAATTTATAAACTTGCAAGGCAACTTAATGGGAAGATTAATAAAACAGAAGGTCATAAAGGGGTGGAATATGCTCTTGATTTTGAAATGATCAATGAATTGCCTCTTGATTTACCCGAAAGCGAATAAACTACAAATTTATTTTGAGCAATTTAATTCTAATTACTTTTTATAATTATCTCAATTATATAGTGAAATTACTTTTTTGTTTATGCTGTTTTTTTTAAATATAAGTATTAATTTAGATTATATTTAAAATAATAATTTATGTTTTTTGTATTATGAAATTTTTAAATTCATATGACCATAGAATCAAAACCTCAGACATGTGGTTTCACTGAAGAAATAAGCTATGAATTTAATAAATAAATTTATTTTTATTGCAATGTAATTTTTATTGCAAAGTAAATTAATAGCCAGAGATACAATTTGTTTCTCTAACAATTCTTCTGATATATTAATAGGTGAATCTGTAATGGTGTTTGAGGATAAAAGTAATAGTCTTGAATTGGCAGCTGTTACTGATCGTGAGTTTATTTTATATGCTAATGGGAATGTACTTAATTTAGGCTTATCCACCTCCACTTTCTGGTTAAAGTTTTTTATTAAAAATAAAACAAAAAAGAACAACCTTCTCCTGGCATTAGATCAGGCAAATTTAAATTTAGCTCAATTGTATTTCCGTTCTCCTGAAGGAAATATTGATTCTGTCGAAATGGGTGACCACAAAAATTTTTACGATAGAATCTACCATCACCCGGTATATGTTTTTGAACTTAGTATTCCCCTTGATAGTGTTGCTGTTTACTATCTTAAAGTAAAAAGTGATGAACCTGTCATATTACCTTTAATTCTTGATTCTAATTCAGGAATGATTTTTTTTCTGTCAGAGAAAAAATTTATTATGGGGTTTTTCTTAGGCTTTATCTTAGTAATGATTCTGTATAATTTGTTTCTTTATTCCACTCTTAAACTCACTGAATATAAATATTATATACTTTATCTGATTTTTATTATTCTGGCACAAGCAAGTATTCATGGCTATACTTTTCAGTATTTTTGGCCTGACTCTGAATTTATAAAAAGGAATAGCTTTTTTGTTTTTGCTCCATTAACTACAGTTTTTGCTATGTTTTTTTTGAGTAGCTTTTTAAAGCTTAAGGATAACTTCTACTTTTTCCATAAAACTTTAAATTATCTTTCTGTACTGTTTGTTTTTTGTATTATTCTTTCTTTATCAGGGAGGTATTTTATAGCTTTTTATGCCATTAATATTCTAACTTTATTAGCCTGTCTTATTGGGTTTATTTGTGGCTTTTTGATGTATAGAAGAGGATTCCGTTCCGCTCAGATATTTTTGTATGGATGGTCATTTTTAATAACCGGGGTAATAGTATATGTATTAAAAGAAATGAGCCTTCTTCCCCATGTTTTTTTAACAGAATACTCTATTCAAATCGGTTCTGCAATAGAAGTGATTTTACTTTCTGTTGCTTTGTCGGACAGGATTAACTTTTATAAGGAAGAAAAAATATCTGAAATAAAGGAAAAAGAAATCATTTTATTAAACCAAAAAGATATTCTTGTCAGAAAAGTCAATGAAAGAACGAAAGAACTGAAAGAAAAATTGATTCAGATTGAAATGTCTAATAAAGAAAAAGATGTTTTGCTAAAAGAAATTCATGATAGGGTTAAGAATAATCTTCAGGTGATAGCAAGTTTGCTTGGTCTTCAAAAATTAACAATTAATGATGAAAAAGTTTTAAATATTATTAATAATTCTCAGAACAGAATTAATTCAATGGCATTAATTCACGAGATGCTATATCAGAAAGAAGGTTTTTTTTTATTGAATTATAATGATTACCTGGTTAGTTTGGTTGATATGTTGCTAAAGGTTTATCGTGTTGACAAAGAGACTGTTGAGGTTGGTTTTGAAATTCCGAAGATTTATTTGAATATTGATACAGCAATTCCTTTAGGTTTGATTATTAATGAAATTGTTTCGAATTCACTCAAGCATGCCTTTGATTCCTCAGTTAAGGGGTTTATTGATATTAAGATAATTAATAATGACTTTAATAGCTACATCCTCGAAATAAGTGATGACGGGAAAGGGTATGATGATTCAACAATGAATTATTTAACTTCTCCTACGCTCGGACTCAAATTAATTTATCAGCTTACAAAACAACTTAACGGTACTATTGATAAAGTGAAGAATACAAATGGAACCAAATACAAAATGATTTTTTCAGTAGATAAATAACTATTTAAGTGTAAAGAAATTGTTTAAATTTTCATCTCTAAGTATCATCGTTTTTTTTAGAAAAAGAGGCCTTTATTAATAAGGTATAAGGACTTTTAGCAGTATTTTTTAATTGTTAGTAATCTTCTAAAGAAACAAACTTCATATTGGTCAGGTATTATTTTATGGCAAATTTTTTGATTTTTTTGATGGTCTAAATTTAATTACTTTATGAAGTTATATAATCTTTAAAAAGAATTTTAATAACTTTAGGTCAGAACTACTAAATTATAATGTGAATCATATTGCTTATTAATTCAATGAAAGCTGAAAAATCTAAAGGGATAAATACAAAAGCACGCATTTTAATGACCTCCCTGCATTTGTTCAATAAGCTGGGTTTGTCAAAAGTCACCCTGAGGACAATCGCTAAGGAAATGAACATAAGTCAAGGCAACCTTAACTATCATTTTAAAAAAAGAAAAGATATCCTTGAGGCCTTGTATTTTCAGTTGGTGGAATTGATGAACAGCAGGTTTGAGCAGGTTTCTTTTGAGGAGATTTCTTTAAAAAGTTCTTTTGAAAACATTCAGGTAATGATGCATAATTTTTATGATTATCGCTTTTTTATGCTGGATTTTGTTCAGATAATGAGGGAGAATGAAAGAATCAGCAAGCACTACAGGCAATTGGTTGAATTGAGGCAAAAACAATTTCTTGGCCTTTTTAAGCTTTTGGAAAATGAAGGGTTGATAAGGTCAGAGGAAATTGAAGGGGAATACCTGCATTTGTATACCCGTATGAATATTATGGGTGATTTTTGGCTGTCTTCAGCTATTTGTACTCAGGAACTCTCTCCGGTTTTAATTGACAAATACAGCCGCATTATTTTTATGGAATTTTATCCCTATCTTACCTTAAAAGGGAAAGAACAGTTTCGAGAAATTATAGACTGACCCTACTTTAATTTTTTAAGGTATTTTTCTATTTTTTTCAGCCCCAATCTTTTGGCAAGGGATAAGGGGCTGTGGCCATGTGCATCGGTTATATTATGGTTGGCACCCTTTGATATCAGGAGTTTGACTCTTTCAATACTGCCGAATCCTACCGCAAAAAATAAGGCTGCCTGCTTTTCAGCATTTGGATTTGCTCCCCGTTCAAGTAAAATTTCTATAAACCGATCGTTTTTAAATCGGCAGGCTTCAGAAAGAAGGGGCCTGAATCCCGGCAGAACAGTTTTTGCACCGGCCTTTAATAGGTACTTAAAGGCATTTATGTTTTGTTTCTGTATGCATATATGTAAGGCCGTGGTATGAGAATAAGATGGATTGGGATTGGCCCCTTTTTCAAGTAAATATTTAATGATTTTTGTATTGCTTTTTGAAATTGCCCATTGCAGGGCGGTCCATCTCGGGGTAGTGCCATGCTGAGGTTCTGTATCGTCCACATCAATTTTAATTTCATCAATTAAAAAGCGAAGCAACTCTTCATTTCCTTCTGCGGCAGCAATCCCAGTAAGGTTACCATAATGACTGGTTTCTGTTATTTGGATGATTCCTTTAATTGTGTAATCAGCCCCTTTTTCTATTAGAAACTTTACAAAGTCTGTCTCTGTTTTCCATGTTGCCCACATTAATATTGATGCATTGTTTTCATCTGAGAAATTAACATTTCCTCCTTTCTCTATTGCTGCTTTTGCATCTGATATCCTGTTTTCCTGCACTGCTTTTATCAGCAGCAGGTCTTGCTCTTTTAGATTCGGTTTTTCCATTTTATGTTTAATATGTAGTAGGCTTGTTTTTATTGAGAGTTAAATATCTTAATTATTGACAGGATTGTCAATGTTTTTCACAAAAATTATGTTCTGCTGATTAATTTTGTTGAGTTGTCTCTGATGTATGTACCTCTGAGGTTTATTCAGTGAAATAATTTAAGGGGTATATTTACCATTAGCATAATCTTAAATACGAAACCGATAAAATTATTTAAGTTCATATTTCGTTATAATTAATGTTCCAGAAAAAGGCCGATAAATTATTTCTCTCTATCATTCTTTTGGGTGGGCTCGTGTTTTCCCTTCGCTAAACGCAAAGAAACAGGTCCTTCAATAGGTGCAGCAGAAATTACTAAATACTATCCCAATTCATTCGAGGATTTACTGACAGTTGAATATAATTTTATGAAATCTAGCCCTTCTGCGAAACTCATTATCCGTTCTGTTGATGCGGTTGTTTTTTCAGAAGCCATTGATCCTGATAGTTCTTCTCATCAACTCAGCAATACAAATTTTAAAAGAGGAAGCTACTTTATGTGTATAGAAACAGAAAACGGTGCCTCAAATCTTGAAAAGATTATAAAAATGTAATATATTAGTTATAATACTTGTTGATTGCCGGACAGCTTTTGTCTTCCGCAGTCAATTCAGAAAGCTCAACTTCCTGATTTTTTATTCATACCATTTTTAATACTTTGTTCCTAAATAGAATAGGGGATTAATGCGTTTATGGGCTAAAATTACCTGTCATGGAGTTACTTTATTTAGTTATCGGTCTGTCTGCCGGCCTTGTTATCGGTTATCTGATCGCCCTGTTAAAAACAAAATCTTACCTCACTGTTGACGACAGCAAATATGTCCTCAGGGAAATTCATCAAACGGCCTTACTGAATCTTGAGAAATCTGAAAAGGTTCTTATTGCTAAAGAATCAGAAAATATAAAGCTGTCCAATGCCCTCGCTGTTCAAGAACAAATAGTCTCAAACCTTCAGGAGAAACTTAATAATCATAACGAAAAACTAGAAACTGAACAGGAACAACTACGCCTCGATTTTATGATTACTGCCAATAAACTACTGGAAGAAAAAAGTAGAAAATTTACTCTTCAGAATCAGGAGAATATCGATGGTATTCTTAAACCGCTAAAAGATAAAATTATTGCCTTCGAACAGAAAGTAGAAAATTATTACGGCAATGAAAATAAGGACCGTGCTACGCTGAAAGAACAAATCAGAACCCTTACCAATCTTAATCAGCAAATGAATGAGGAAACCCGCAATCTGACAAAAGCGCTGAAAGGAGAGGCAAAAACTCAGGGGAATTGGGGCGAACTTATCCTGGAACGTATCCTCGAAAAATCAGGCCTAAGGAAAGATTATGAATATTTTACTCAGTCAAATTTTGTCCGTGAAAATGGTCAGCGTCAATTGCCCGACCTTATTGTTCACCTCCCGGGAAAAAGACATGTCATTATCGACTCGAAAATGAGCCTTACGGCTTATGAACGATTTAGTTCTGCTTCTGACAGCCTTGAATCCCAAAATGCACTTAAAGAACACCTTATTTCGGTCAAAAAACATGTCAAAGAACTCAGTGTAAAAAATTATCAACAGATCTATGAACTCAACAGCCTGGATTTTGTTTTAATGTTTATTCCACTTGAATCTGCTTTTAGCCTCGCAATGCAAAATGATCATAATTTGTTTTACAGGGCTTTCGAACAAAATGTAATTATTGTCAGCCCTATGACCCTCCTCGCCACTACACGTACTATTTCTAATGTGTGGCAGCAGGAGAATCAAAACAGGTTTGCACTTGAAATTGCCAGGCAGGGGGGTAGAATGTATGATAAATTTGTTAACTTTGTTGCCGACCTCGAACAGGTAGGGAATAAAATCAGCGGTGTTGAAGATTCTTATAAACAGGCAATGAAAAAATTAACTGATGGTAAAGGAAACCTTATAAGCAGGGCGGCTAAACTCAAAGACCTCGGCGCTAAGGCTTCTAAACAGCTTCCCGAAAAATTTGAAGGGCTTGACGGATAAACTAATTAATTAATAATGGTAGAAATTAAACCTGTTGTGCTTTTTGATGGTGTATGTAACTTTTGTGACAAATCTGTACAGTTCATGATACAGCATGACCCTGAAGGCTATTTTATGTATGCTTCACTACAGTCCGATTCAGGTCAGGAGATTTTAAAAAAATACGGCATCTCCACAGAAATCATCGATACTATAGTCCTTGTTGAAAACGACAGGGCTTATATACAATCAACCGCGGCGCTAAGAATTGCCAGAAAGTTGAATCGATTGTGGTCTCTTTTATATATTTTTATCATTGTTCCGCCTTTTATCAGAAACTCCGTTTATAGGTTCGTTGCTCGCAACCGCTACAAATGGTTTGGCAAAAAAGACAGTTGCATGCTGCCTGACCCGGAAATCCGAAGTCGGTTCCTTTCCTGAAATTCATAAAAAAAGTTGCCCCCTCACGGTGACAACTTTTATGTATTAATACTGTTGTTTTAGATTTGTAAGGTCAAGATTATACTTACTTACTTCTCAAATTTAAAGGCTTTATTTTCAGCCTGTTCTCTTACGGCTTTCAGCATGACCGCATCAAGGGTGTTTTCTTCTTTATTTGCAGATTCCTTGCGTTTTTCTGCAATAAATTTGCTGCGTTTTTTAGCTGACTCCTGAATTTTTTTCTGTATTTCTTCCCGTTCTTTGGCCTTGCCTGCAATAAATTCCTTGCGTTCCTTTGTGTCCATACCTTTCATCTCTTCCGGTAAATCCTCCTCTTTCATTTTCTCTACGATTTCTTCATCTTCTTCCATTGCATCAACAGCATCCCATGTAGCATTATTATAGGTTGATTTTTTGGATTTGGAAACGGCCCTTTCTGCATTGTTCGAAGAACCAAAGGAACTGGCATTTGCATCCTGTGCCAGCTGACGTGCCTGTCTTTCTTTTCCAACAGAACCAAAGGCTATATAAGTTTTGTTAAGTTCATCGTTAAGTTGTCCTATTTCAGCATCATAAGGTGTTTCGATATGTGCTACCTTGTCGTCCTGATTGATACACATATATTTTCCGTCGGCACGGTCTGCAGCATCTTTCCACAGAAAACGAATGCCTTCTTCACAATCACCGCAATAGATAGTGTTCACTACAATGCCATTGGTAATTGCTTTTTTGCAGGCTTCTTTATAATCTACCTTGCCCTGTGTGAAAATTTCATTGCCGGCTATGATAATAATTTTAAGGTCTTCATTGCTTTCGCTCCACTTAAGGTTTTTGGTGGCATCTTCAATAGTCCATCCACAATATTCATCGCCTCCGTTTGTTTTTAGTTCAAATAATTTCTCAGATACCAAATCCAGATCATTTGTCATGGGCACCAGTTGTTTCATGAATCCCTGATCGGAAGGAAGGGTGCTTTTCCCATATTCATAGAGCGAAATCTCTATTGAAGGTGCTTTACCATCTTTTTTGGATGTCGCCAGTTCATTGACCATTTTCCATAGCTGAGATTTTGCCTGTTCAAGCAAACCGTCCATACTTCCAGAGGTATCCAAAAGTAAGGCTACCTGTATCTTTGCACTTGCGTCAGGTGCTTGTTCTGTCTTGATTTGTGTTATTTCTGTGGCGGGAATGCACAGTGCCGAAAACCAGATACTGAACATTGAAAATAATTTTATCATAATGTGTATTTATTTTATTTTATATTTAGTGATAACTAATGGTGTATATTCCGATAGATGTACTTATAATGTCATTTGGTGTGTCTTTGGTATAATTTTTTTATTTTTAACCCCTGCTTAACAATCGGAATTAAAAAATAACTAACTTCGCTATGTAATTATTGAACAAATTATTAATGGAAACAACAGAAAAGGTAAGGCCGGTGGGCGTAATCGGCGCAGGTAGTTTTGGTATGGCGATTTCTAATTTGCTGACTGAAAATAAAGATGTGCTTCTCTATGTCCGCAGAGAGGAAGTCAGAAAGGCCATCGAAAATCGTGAAGGAAAATATGCCATCTTATCTCCACGGATTAAGGCGGTGACGGACCTGCAGTTACTGGCTCAGGAGTGTCAGCTGATCTTTCCTATTGTTCCTTCACAGTCTTTCAGAGAAATGATGATTCAGCTGAGTCCTTATCTGAATCCTACTCATTTTCTAATTCATGGTACCAAAGGTCTTGATGTGGAGGATATTGAAGAGGGAGCGATGTTGCTTCCGGAACATATTAAGACGATGAGTGAGGTAATAGAAGAAGAGAGTATTGTTTGCAGGATCGGTTGTCTCTCCGGACCCAACCTTTCCAGCGAAATAATGGACGGACAACCGGCAGCTACCCTCATTGCCAGTTCTTTTACAGAGGTAATCAAAGCTGGACAACGCGCACTAAAAAGTATGCGGTTTCAGGTCTATGGCGACTATGATATAAAAGGGGCTGAACTCGCAGGGGCCTTAAAAAATATTATTGCACTTGCTGCAGGTATATTAGGTGGGAAAGGTCTTGGAAAAAATATCTGGGCCTTGTTGGTCACCCGGGGCTTGTCGGAAATGATTCATATTTGAAAAGCGGTGGGAACGGATGTAAAACCTTTCCTTGGCATTGCAGGAATCGGCGACCTTGTTGCTACAGCCTCAAGTGAAAACAGCAGGAACTATAAAGCAGGTTACCGCCTGGGGAAAGGGGAAACTCTGGAAGAAATTATTGCCTCATCCACCGATGTAATTGAAGGAGTAAAAACCCTTGAAACTATCAGGGCGCTGAATGTTCACCTCGGAATTACTACCCCGATTGTCGAAATCCTCTACAGGGTGTTTTTCAAGCAGATGGACGTCGATAATGCCATTCAGGTATTGATTACCTACCGCTATGCTGTGGATGTGGATTTTTTATGATCTTTAAAATGGAGGGGGCACCGGTTTGTTGTCCAGTACAGTTTCTATGGCCTCCAACACATCATCAGTCAACGAAGGAACAATTTCAAGACTTGTCAGGGTTTCCTTCAGATGATGTATTTTGGAGGCACCAAGTATAACGGTACTGACATTCGGATTTTTAGCACACCAGGCAACGGCCAGTTTTGCTACAGAGGTGCCCAGGTCATCTGCAATTTTCTTTAATCCCCGCACCTTTTTCAATCGTCCCGCATCCAATGAACGTTCCTTCAGCCATTCCATGCCTTCCATCGTCAATCGTGTTTCTTCCTTTGGCATTCCGTTCAGATACTTGCCGGTAAGTAATCCCGATGCCAGTGGAGACCAGATAGTGGTTCCCAATCCTACCGTTTTGTATAGTTGCGCATACTCTACTTCAAATTTTTTCCGGTGAAACATATTATATTGTGGCTGTTCCATTGTAGGTCCTATCAGATGATACTTCTCTGCTACCATATGTGCTTCCATGATTTCCTGTGCCGACCATTCGGAGGTGCCCCAATAAAATATCTTACCCTGTTGTATCAGGGTGTTCATAGTACGTACAGTCTCTTCTATGGGAGTGTTCTTGTCAGGCCGATGACAAAAAAAGAGGTCCAGATATTCTACCTGAAGACGTTTTAAAGCTGCTTCACAAGCTTCTGTCAGATGTTTTCTATTGAGTCCCGTTTCGTTAGGAAGTTTGTTTCCGTCGCCAAAAAAAGCCTTGCTTGATACTACAAAGGAACTCCGCCTCCAGTCCAGCTTTTTCAGAATTTTCCCCATCACTAATTCTGACTTCCCCGTAGCATATATTTCTGCATTGTCGAAGAAATTCACCCCGCTGTCATAGGCTTCAATCATCAGCTTTTCAGCAATGTCATCAGATATTTGTTTGCCAAAGGTTAGCCAGGAACCTAAAGATAAGGCACTGACCTGCAAACCGGATTTTCCCAGCCGTTTATATTCCATGTTAAAAGTTTAAAGGGGCAGTAATTAAATAATCAATCTCAATTCTCCTCTTTTCATAGCTTTTTGACCTTCTTCGGTCTGAAGAACCTTCTCAATATGAATGATGTCTTTTGCCGGTTCCTGGTAATCTACAAGAGATAACTGCCACCAACCCACCCGTTGTGATTTTCCGAGTTTGAAACCTACATTATCATACACGCCGACCTGATGAAAACCAAATCTTTCGTGAAAGTTTACTGAAGGGATATTAGGTAAGGTAATACCCGCAACTACTGTCCTGTAGTTCTGACATTTCAATAAATCTATTAATGAGTAATAAAGTGCAGTACCATATTTTTTCGATTGATACTCCTTTGCAACATAAACTGAAACTTCCCTCGTCCATTTATATGCCCCTTTAGTACGATGAATGTCAGCATAGGCGTAGCCTGCTATTTCTCCGTTTACCTCACAGACCAAACACGGGGCTTCGGATAAAATAGCGTTTATCTTTTGATTGAATTCAAACAGAGAGGGTACCTTTATGTCAAAAGTAATAGCTGTGTTTTCTACATAGGGTGTATAAATAGCAAGCATCGATGCAATGTCAGCTTCTTCTGCAAGTCGTATCATAAGTGTATTTTATAGGGTGACTGATTTAAGTATATAAGATTCAGTTACTTGTTTTTTATATGCCCTGAAAATGAAATCAGAACATTTATATGGGAATATCAAGATAGTAAGAATTGCGGAAAAAACACTTAGTGTGTCTTGTTTTTTTCAAAGAGACAATTTTTTAATTGCTTTTCTAGTATATCACGCCGCAAATGCTTGCCGATAAAGACAATTTTTGTGTTTTTTACTTCTCCTTCTTTCCATTTCTCACCCGAAGTAAATACACACATTTGTTTAACGGACTGTACTATAGTTTTGTTTTCCTGATACCTGAAATTCATGATTCCCTTAACTCTGTAAAGATGTTTTCCCTGAATCATCAACAGGACATTCAGCCAATGTCTGAATTTTAATACATCTAAATCTTCTTTTATTATAAAGCTTTGTGTGACAATGTCATCGTGTTTGTGTTCGTGGTGGCAGTGTTCACTGCATTCTTCTCCTTCAGGATGATGATGATTGTGACTGTAGGCAGCATCAAGTTTTTTTTCCAGCTGTTCAGCATCGTAGGCATGCAGGTTCAAAAGAGCATGTTTTGTCTGTCCGTAGTCGCAGTGTTCTATGCTTGCAAAGGAGTTGACTTTTTTCAGGATGTTTTCCAGTTCAGGAAGGTATTCCTTTGATACTTCTCCAGCTTTGTTAATAACAATATAGTCCGCAAAGGTAATCTGTCTCTTTGCTTCTTCGCGTTCTTTAAGAATGTCTTCTGCATGATGTGCATCCACAAGACAGATTGTAGCATCAAGGCGGAATCTGCTTTGTATTGCGGGTTCTGCTACAAAGGCAGAAGCTACCCCGTCGGGTTCGGCAATACCTGTTGTTTCCACAATAAGATGGTCGAAATGTTTATCGCTCTCTACCAGGTCTGCAAGTGTTTGTACCAATTCTCCGTTCAAAGTACAGCAGATACAGCCGTTAGACATCTCGAAAATGCCATTGTCTACATCTACTACCAATTCATTGTCTATACCTATGTCGCCAAATTCGTTTTCTATTATGGCAAATTTAATGTCCTTGTTTTTCTTTATCAAATGATTTAGCAGAGTGGTTTTTCCTGCCCCTAAAAAGCCTGTTAATATTGTTACTGGTATTCTCTTGTCTTCCATTTTATTTCTTTGTGTTAATTTTTATTCAAGATACAACTTCATAGGATAAAAAAAAACCTCATTCTCTTAAAAAAAGAAAAATGAGGATTTTTTAATGCAAAGATTATTTGATGGTATCAGATAATCCCTTTTTCTGTAAGATAGCGTTCTGCATCAAGGGCGGCCATGCAACCGGTACCTGCGGCTGTTACTGCCTGACGATAGTCTTTGTCCTGTGCATCTCCACTTGCAAAAACGCCTTCAATGTTTGTTTTAGTGCAATCAGCCTTTGTTATCAGATAACCGGTCTCATCCATGTCCAGCCAGTTTTTGAAAATTTTAGTGTTCGGTATATGACCAATAGCCACAAAAAATCCCCAGAGATTGATTTCTGTTTTTTCGTTTGTTTTGTTATTGTAAATCCGTACACCGGTTACGCCTTCATCATCTCCCAACACTTCATCTACTTCTGTATTCCAGTGAACCTGAATCTTGTCATTATTCAATACTCTTTCCTGCATGATTTTAGAGGCCCTCATTTCATCTCTTCTCACAAACATATGTACCACCGGACAAAGCTTGGATAAATAGGTGGCTTCTTCACAAGCACTGTCGCCGGCTCCGACTATACAGACTTCTTTGCCTCTGTAGAAAAATCCATCACATACTGCACAGGCAGATACTCCTTTGTTCATGAACTTCTCCTCAGATTCTATACCAAGCCATCTTGCTGAGGCACCGGTTGATATGATGACGGAATCTGCATGGATTTCTTCACCTGCATCTGTCCATAACTTGTGTACAGGTCCGGTAAAGTCTACCTTTTCTATCATGATACCCACATTGACTTCCGTGTCAAAGCGAAGTGCCTGTTGCTTGAAATCTTCCATCATCTCAGGGCCCATGATTCCCTTGGGATATCCGGGGTAGTTTTCTACGTCATTTGTTATCATTAATTGCCCTCCGGGCTCCTTGCCGGTGTACAATACAGGGGTCATGTTTGCTCTTGCTGCGTAAATTGCGGCAGTGTATCCGGCAGGCCCGGACCCTATTATTACACATTTCTCATGTCTTGCCATTTTAATTGATTTTCTTATGTTTTATATTTTAGTGAAAAATATTTGTTCCGAAGGTTGCAAATCTAATAAATTCTGTGGAGCATTTCCAAAAAATTTAATTCACTCTGATACATTTTTTGTAAGTATGTTCTATTCCAATGCTTTAATGCATTAAATAAAAAAAGTCATCCTGGTTTACAAGATGACTTTTGTTTTTGTACTGCCTTTGTCTTAGTTTATTGCTACAGGATCATTAATTTTACTTTTACCCTGATTGGCCTCATTTGCTTTACGTTCAAGTCTCATTGATTTTGTCTTAAACCTTTTTACTATTGGTCCTATAAAATAAGCCTTGAAAACATATCCCCAAAAATATTTCTCATTGAGTGAAGGGTCTATAAGGTGTTCAATTTTATAATGTGCTTCTTTCGTCAGACTCCAGTGCATATTTGCATTGATATGGTGTACCGTATGATATCCATTATTGAACAAAAAGAAGTTTAAAGAAAAAATATGTGAACCGGTAATGTTCCGTGAGTGATTGTACTCATGTTCTTCATCGGCATGCACATGTTGTATGAAGTTGAAAGCAACAACAGAGAATAAGGATGCCTGATGTGGAATAATCACCAGAACAAGTGCAGCTACCCAATTCAAGTATAAAAAAGTACCTCCCCAGGCTAATACCAAAATTATCTGAGAAATATAATAAAAGAATTCCCGGCGGTTTTTTCTGAATCGCTCTGCCAAAAAGGCCTTCAATGCTATACTTTGATGATAATTACTCACAAAAGGATATACCAGTAATACCCAAAAAACGTTTTTTTCCGAAAACCGATAGGTTTTGGTATAATCAGGTTCTTTGTTATTATGCTTGTGGTGATTCCTGTTGTGGGTAGGTATCCAGCCAAATACAGGCGTTCCGTAGAATATGATGATCCAATATTCCATCAATCGGTTCAAAGGTTCAAATTTGAAGACAGACTCATGCATCGTGTTGTGTGCAATGACGGAAACAGTAACTGCCATAAACAAATGCCATACGTAAAACAAGGCAAAGGTCCATATCCCATAAGACCATAGTATAGATTCGGGGTTATCCCAGGACATCCACATGAAAATGAACAGACAAGATGTTATTGTCATGAACAATAGCGTTTTCAAATCAGCTGTGTATCTCAACATTATATTTTGTTTTTGGTGACAAAAAGTAAAAAATCAGAATATATAACCTGATCGTTTTTTTTAATGCAGTGCAAAAATACAAAGATTTAAACAAACTTCATGTTTTTGTGCCAATTTAATTACCTGGTTATGTCACAATGGTATAATAATCAGTTTTATAAACTATAATAAAAATGAAATTTATTGTTTGTGCATTTGTTTAATGTATAAGGCTAAAATTAGCTTTAATTGCCATTTTGTACGTTTTGCAACTACTATGAGGATGTAAATTAATACCGCTTACCCCTATTTAGGTCTGAAAATAAAATTTAATGCAAGCCGGTACATATATTATGTTTGAATAGCATAACGGAAGGGAAAAATATAATATTATATCTGTGGAAAGAAAACTTCAGAAAATTCAACAGGTCTTCTGAATCTCTGATTTAGCTCAATGATTGCTCGACAATAACTGCTCAGAAGTTGTATGAATGTCGGATATCTCAAAGTCTCTTATTTCTACTCCGAAGCCGCCTTTGTGTACGGCAATGATCTCTTCAAAAACAAATTTTACTGCATCGGTGCGGATTGCGTTCCTGTCGAAGGTCTCTGTATTGTACTCGTGGCGGAAGACCATCTGATTGTTGTTGTCGTAGGCATGCAACTGAAAGGATAGTATATTGCAGTCTTCCGGAATATTTATGTAATCGGATATTGTGGCGTAGTCTCTGTTTGCTCTTTTTTCTGCTGTCTTTGTTGCAAAGGAGGGGACGACTACTTCTTTGCCTTCGGCTGTCATTCCCCTGATGTTTGAATAGGAAATAAAGACCTCGCCGTCTGAACTGTTGTTCTGTATGTATTTAAGGGCCTGTTCACTCAAAAAGGAACCTTCTGTATCTTTCAGGACGATTGCCTCGCCCCGTTCAGGAATAATTGCTATGTCAAATTCAGTAATGACTACCTTACATACGCTTGCTGTATCGGGATGCTGACAGCCTAATTTTGTTAAGGTGTTTTGAGCAGGGCTTGTCGGACATTCGCAGGAAGGGGCTGTTTTTGGCAGGGATAATGCCTGAGTGAAAGGGGCTTTTTTGTTTTTTCTGATCTTTATGGTCTTAACTGCTTCTGTTGAGTTTTGTGCGTTTAAGCTGATCGCAAAGCTGCCGAACATAGTGAGGTACAGAATGTATTTCATGGAAGGGTGTTTTTGTTTTTTTTCTTGTAGTCTTACCTCTTGATAACGAAGCACTTTAGTTGCTTAGTATCTCCTTTTTTGTTTTTTCTTATTTCTGTCTTAACGTCCTCTTAAGGAAAGGTTACAGTTTTTTTATACTATTTTTTTTCAGATGTCTGACAATATTTCACTCAGCCATGCTGCATTTGCTATCGGACTGAGCTTTTCTATCATTTCCTGTAGTTCTTTTTTCTTGTCTGCGAGTTTCTTTTTTCTGTAGGTTATTTTTCTCGATTCCAGGGTGATGATCTTTTTTGCCACCTTCAGCATGTTCTGATTCATCAGTTTTTTTGAATCCGACAATACCTTTGAACGTTGTATGTAATTTTTGAAGGTGGCGATAAGGGAAAGGGAGGCTTCGAACACCTCGAGCACATAATAGCTTTTGAGCTGTATGATTTTTGCACCAATATAATAGGAGGCATCTGTAAATTCTACCTGATGCAGCAACTGCAGGGCTTCCTTATAGTTTTTTATACTGAAATAATAATAGGCGAGATTATAGGAAAATACATTCTCCCTGACTTTTTCATTTACCCTTTCCTTATAGTCAAAAATGAAGCTTTTAACCCAGTCGAACTCCTCTAACCTTGCTCCTACGGTTACAATATTCTTATAATCCCATTCGGCAAGACTCTTGTCCTCCAATAGCAGTATTTCTTCTTTTAGTAAAAAACGGTGCAGTTCAAAAAATTCCCTGTAGTAAGCTGTCTCTCCTGTGTTTAATTTTTTGATGCAATGATTGATCAGATAATCATAGATTTCCTTAATTTTTGCCTTCGGGTAAAGGTGGGTCTTATCGGCAAGAAAAACTCTGAGGTCATCATAGAATTCCTTGTCTCCTGTATTGACGAGTTTGTAAATCGTATAGTTTATCCTGACTTCAGGAAATTTTAGGTAGTAGTCCTTGTTCCGCTCTATCCACTGAAGAACAAGGTCTATGCCCGAGGCTTCATAGTCAGAACCTATAATGCTGTTTCGGTTGTTCATGTCGCAGGCTATCTGCATCTTGTCTATCAGAAATACGATCTCGAGTTCCGAGTCCATGTTCTGTATGTTCATGTCCTGATTCCGTACCGGGTTTATCTGATCCTGTTCCTTATACAGCTTTCCCTGATAATAGTGATAGTCGCGGTCTTTGACGGCCCTGTCCTGCAACAGCTGATATTGTTTTACGGTGCTGTTGAACTGTTTGTGTTGATTTCTTATGCGCAATTCCTGCAGGGTATAGAGTTTTTTTTGCACGGTATTGCTCTCAAAGGCCTTTTGTGCCATAAAATCGCAAAGTAATTGCAAAAGATTGGACGTATGCGTGTATATATTCGTTTCATTATAAGTATCTTTAGGGAACAGCAGCCTGAAAATATTTTCTTTCTTAAGCTTGTCTGATTCAAAATCCGGTGCATACTTCAGTATATAATTGCAGAGCTTCGTTACAGTCTTGTGTTTGTTGAAAAAGGGGGAATGCACGTATTCTTTGAACCTCGTGAGCTCCTTGGTCTGAAAAGTGCGCAAAATTCCTATTAATTTTGAGTTTTTCATTAAAAAATAATCTTAGATGTCTTTTCGGAAAGCCTTTGTTTTATTATGTTTTGCAATTAAAATTACATTAAAAAATCTTAGAATTAAAGAAAGTCGTGTTTTTTTTGTCGTTTCATCTGCTTTATCTTTGTATAAGACGATGAAACTCTTTTAATTATTAGTATCCACACATTCTCTTTTTTATGAAAAGCATTATTTTACTTAATCTGTTTTTGACAATATTTTTTAGTTTAAACCTGAATGCACAATCAGTCGTTACCAAATGTTATACAGGACCTACTGTAAGTAATGGAAATACATTTCAAACTTTACTCCCGGGGGTTGATTTTGTCTTAGGTGTAGATATTCCTGCCGGACAAACAATTGATGATGTATTTGTTGAAATTGTATGGTCAAAAACTGATAGTGCTTCCTGTACAGCTCCAACAGGGTCTGCTCCTCAAATTCAGGAAGTTGGTTTTGTTATTAAAGCCCCTGTTAATCCAATAAGATATCTGGCAGCTTCAAATCTCACCGGTCCTCTTCTTGTACCTGCAACAATCGGAACATTTACAGGTACTGCTAATGTTATTAATGATACCACTGTATTTCATGATGGTGCTTTTTCTTCTTTTCCTATGGTGCCGGTTGCCCCGACAAGAGATACAATTGCTCCTAATCATGCAAGCCTTGGGTTTTATATTGGCATGCCGCCCTATGGAGTCTGGCAGATAGGTCTTGTTGATGATGCCCCTGTATCAGGACCTCCTTTGTGTATTCATTCTTATTGTATTACTCTGGTGACTTCTTCTTGTGCCTCATTGACAGCTTCGGCATCTGTGCTTGTTAACCCTGCCTTTAATGGTTCAGATGTGAGTTGTAATGGTTCTTCCGATGCATGTGTCTTGGTTCAGGGAGGAGGAGGAACGGCCTTTGCTTCAGGGGAGCCTTATTTGTATGATTGGGACAATGGTACTGTTAATGATTCTTTATGTAATGTAGGAGCTGGCATCTATGTGGTAACCGTTACGGATTCCCTTGGCTGTCAAGCTATTTCTTCTGTTACTGTTACCGAACCTTCTGCAGTTACTGCTACAATAGATCCGGGTTCTGTAGTGCATATAGATTGTTTCGGAGATTCAACGGGTATGGCAACTGCAATTCCCTCAGGAGGGGCACCTGCATGTTGTTACAGCTTTTTATGGGATTTTTATTCAGTTAATCAGACCACGAGTACTGTCTATGGGCTTAAAGCAGGTATTTTGTATTGTGTTACTGTCAGAGATTTTAATTTGTGTGAAGATACAGCTTGCGTTATTTTAAACCAACCTCAACCGCTTTCCGTCAACTTATCAGTAAATAACCATGTGAGCTGCAATGGAGGAAAT
>CAJQOX010000340.1 GCA_905480075.1 uncultured Aureispira sp.
TTAAGTTCTTCATGATCGAAAATATAAACAGGGTATACTTCATCTCCTTTATTTAGTGCCTCCGTCAGGGCTTCATTATCATTCAAACGTAAATCTTTTCTAAACCATACAACCACACGTTTTACCTTTTCCATATGCTTAATAAATTAGAGTAGACGATAAAAAATATAACAGAATTAACAAGTTCTGTATTTAAAACAATTTATATTTGTATTTTGTTCTCTTTTTCTTTTACTTTTTTTACATCTTTGTTTTTTATTTATTAACCTATAAAATTGTGGTTCAACAAACTGAATTTAACCTCATCGCGAAAAAAAGAGGGTTCCATCTTGTTACAGATGAAATCCTCAAGTCTATTACTCCCTTACCAGAAAAAGGATTATTAAATTTATTCATAAAACATACCTCTGCAGGTTTGACCATCAACGAAAATGCCGACCCGGATGTCCGTACTGATTTCGAAAGTATTTTTAATGATTTGATTCCTGAAAATCTGCCCTACCTCGTTCACACAATTGAAGGTCCTGACGATATGCCTGCACACATAAAATCCTCTCTTGTAGGGTCCTCTGTGCAGATTCCAATAACAAATCATCAGTTAAATCTCGGTACATGGCAGGGGGTTTATCTCTGCGAATTCAGAAATCATGGCGGCAGCCGTAAAGTAGTCGCTACAGTATATTTTTAATTACAGTAACCTGAAACTGTTCCCCGGCAAGGCCCGTACCATCCCTTTAAGTTCCAATTCAAGCAATAAGGAAGCAATCCGGCTAGTACTTATCTTTGTTCCGTGAATAAGTTCGTCGAGATGTACACCATCCTCTCCCACAAGAAAATCCACCACCAGCTTTTCCTGTTCTGTCAGCTGAGTAAACAACTGTTTCTGATTTCCTGCTTTTTGCTTTTTCCATCGTAGATGATAGGCAATATCAGCTGCACTTTCAATCAAAGAAGCCTTATGTGTCTTTATCAGATGATTGCAACCTTTTGATAAGGCATCATCCAACCTGCCGGGTACGGCAAATACATCCTTGCTATAGTCATTAGCCATTTTTGCTGTAATCATCGAGCCGCCCCGAATCGCTGTTTCAACTACAACTACAGCGTCCGATAGTCCGGCAATTATCCGGTTGCGCATCGGAAAATGTTGTGGTTTTGCCTCTGTGGTTGAGGGGAATTCTGACAGTATCCCGCCACAATCAAGCATCTTCTCAGCTATCTGTCTGTGTCGGTAAGGGTACATTTTGTCCAGTCCATGTGCCACCACTCCTATGTTTTCCAGACCAATATCACAGCTTTTTATATGGGCAGTGACGTCTATGCCATAGGCAAGCCCGCTTACTATCAAAACATTATAGGCCTTTAATTCCTGAACAAGACGTTCACAGAATATCCGGCCGTTTGCTGTAGGTTTGCGGGTACCTACAATACTTACTATTTTTGATGCATTCAGATTTGCATTGCCCTTATAGTATAACAGGAAGGGGGCGTCAAAACAGTTTTTCATCCGCTTGGGATATTCCATCATGTCCTGTGAAAGAATCTGTATATTGTTTTTTTCTGAATAAACAAGTTCCTCTTCGGCACGGGCTAAGGTGCTTTTTTGTAAGATAACCGATGCTGTATCTGAGTTTATTTTTTGAAACTGACAAAGGTCTTTTGTCTTTGCATCTTCAAATACTGCCTTTGCCGAACCGTAGTGTTCCACAAGGTCGAGTGCCGTTTTGTTGCCGATTTTAGGAATTAAACCAAGGGCTATTTTGTATATTTTTTCTTCCTGGATTTCTGTAAGGGTATTCAATTGTTCTTTTGTGTTTTAGCTGTTTTTATTAAACCATTCTATTAATACTGTCTTTGTTGTTTCCTCTATATAGGCTTCATTGTGCAACCGTACATAACCTTTAGGTGGCATATGACCTACTTCTATCATTTCAGCACATTCGTGCATCAGGTGTTTTTGGTCCTTTTCGTTCATTTCACCAAAAGTCGAAAAATTTAACTTTCCTCTTCCTCCTTTAATATGACCGCGTATCCAAAAGGATACAGGTGCTACATACGTGTACCATGGATATTTTGTTTCGTAGGAATGACAATCATAACAGGCATCTTTCAGGGCAGTAAGAATTTCCTGAGGCGGATTTGCCTCTGCTGCAAAGGTGTTTTTTTCTTCGATCGGCGGTTTGCTTTTATCGGTCTGAAAGAATTGCATAACGATTATAAGGACAATTATTATTCTGAAAATTTTCTTTTTTGTCATGACCATTCTGTTTAATGTATTTCGTATGATTTTAATTATTTATTTTAAGGTATAAAAAATAAGTTAATGAGTGGGTTTTATCTGGTATTTTTATACAATTAATTAATTTTATACTATTGATAAGACTCTTTTTTCTTTTGCCCTTTTGGCAGGCTTGTTATTTCGTAATCCTTTTAATTCACTTGCTATGACCGAATATCTTTTTTGGATCGGACTCTATAATGTTTTGGGCGCATTTATTTTAATGTTGTTTTTTTTCGAAAAGCCTGCCGATACTTTGCTGAGAAAATGGACAGAAATTATTAGTCAACCCTATAGTCACGGCCCCTTTGGCAGACTGTGGTTGTGGTGGGCTGCAAGCACTAATTTATTCCTCGGGATGATTATGCTGCTATCCACCCGATGGAACGGGCAGAGTCAGAAGGAAGTCTGCATTTTAGTGGTCATAACCTATGTTTTAATGTACCTGATGATGCTGTTTGGCGCAAGAAAACCCAAATATGGCAGAGGTATTATTATGACACATCTTTTATGGATCCTTCAGATAGGCTGGGGCATATGGGTGCTAATCGCATGATAAGTCAGGACTTTTTACTTATGACTTAAGCTTGCACATCTAAAAGAAAAAAAATTGCAAAGCAAAATTAACTTACTACTAAACAATCTTAAAGCGCAGCGATCTAAATCTACTTATGACTTACTACTATTAAGGGCCCCCGGGCGCTACGTTACGCAGCTCGCTGTTCGCTCGGCCCGCAGCAGCTGAAAAAAGCTGCTGCGGTCTGTGGCCTGCGGCCACACTACTTCACATCGCTGGTGCAAAAAGATTTTTGGATGCTTGGATTTTAAATTTAAATTCCCTTGTCCCTGAGCTTCAGAGCAATTGCACAAATCACTAAAAATATAAAGGAGATGACAATACCAATCAACATATTCAGTCCAATAAAATAGCATGCACCATTTATCCCTGCCCATATTGCCATGACAACTACCCCGGCTATGATTTGCTGAAGTTCAGTTAATCCCTTTTTTCCTGAAGATTCTTCCGGTTTTTCCTCTGTCAGATGTTCATCGAGTAATGGCATAATTGTTTTTTTAATAAAAATTGATCCTGCATTTTGGTAATAGTGCCTGTATCTTCTTATGTTCTTCCCGGCTGATTGAGTTTTGGCCTATATCTAGCGATTCCAGTCGTCTCAATTTTCCGATACTTTCAGGAAGCCCCTTCAGTTTGTTAATTCTCAGGTTCAACCACTTCAATTTTTTTAATTTGCCAATTGTTTCAGGAATTTCAGCTATCTCATTGTCATTCAGATACAATCGTTCAATATTTTTCATCTTTCCTATCTTATCGCTTAGTTTCCTTATAATATTTTCCTTAAGGTTAAGTTCGCTGAGCTGAGACAAATTACACAGACTTTCAGGTAGGGTGGTCAGTTGGTTTTTCGAAAGGCTGATTAATTCAAGTGACTGTAATCCTTCTATTATATCAGGAAAATACGCTATTTTATTATCGCTTAACCATAAACTTTTCAGTTTCTTCAAATGTACAAATTCCTTTAAGACTGAATCTAATTGATTCTCACTGATATGTAAATCGGTTAAATTTGTCAGTTTAGCTATTCCTGCAGGTAAATCTGACAGTTCATTATTGTTCAGACTAAGACTTCTCAGGTTTTGTAATTCTGAAATACCGGAAGGTAGCTCCTTTAATTTGCAATCAGACAGATATAATGTTTCCAATGAGGTCAAATTTGAAATAGATCCTGAAATTTTGGTCAAAGGATTGCCACTGAGATGTAATCTTTTCAGTTTTTTTAATGAATATAAATTTTCAGGAAGTGCTGAGATCTGATTATACATCAAATTCAGACGTTTTAATTCTGTAAATGAGCCTATGTAGTCCGGAATACTTTTCAGTTGGTTTTTCGACAGACTCAGAATTTTTAAATTTTCTAATCTTTTTAATGTTTCAGGAAGTGCTTTAAGACAATTATTGCTCAGATTGATCCATCTTAAAATTTTAATATCACCAATACTTTCCGGCAATTCAGGAATTTTATTGTTTTTTGCTAAAAGCTGTTTCATGTTTTCCAAAGTACCTATACTATCCGGTAATTTTTGAATTTCATTATATTCCAGATGAAGAATTTTTATTGATTTTAAAACTCCTAAAGAATCAGGCAGATTACTGATTTTTCTGTTATTCAACCATACACATGATTGACAGAACTGATAAATCGCAGAGATTTTTTCGAAGATCGTTTCCGCTTTGCTCCCAATTTGCTCGTTTATGACCAAAAAATTATACAATTCTTCATAAGCAGATAAATCTACCTGCAGTTTATTGGATTCAATTATTTCAAAAGCCAGTTTTATATTAGTAGAAATTCCACTTTCTATCAACTGCTTTATTTTTTTGTTATCTTACATGTATAAGTAGAGCATTACATTTAAAAGATCATACCAATTGCTTTTTACAAAATTAAAATACGAATTTTTTTATGAAAGGGTGTTTTGTAGTTTATAATTCAGAACTTTTTGTCTTGTGCCTGAGTGATAAATCCTGGGTTTACAGGGTCAATCTGTCCTCCTTCAAATTTAATACCTTCCCCTTATTGATTTGCCTTTTTATAATTTCTACCCCCGGTAATTTTTTGTCAGTTAATTATAAGGAGTTAATTCTACCATAAAAAAAATCAATTCAAGGCAAATATCTACAAAACTTTGACTAATTTCGTGTGCTGATGAAATAATGATAGTCTATGATTCATTTTTCAACACATAATAATAACAATTTTATCAATAATTATTCGAAATATAATGGATTACAATACAGCAGAACTCGAGGCGAAATGGAAGGCATTCTGGAATGAAAATGAAGTGTACAAAACTTCAGATGACAAGTCAAAGCCCAAATACTATGTTCTTGACATGTTTCCTTATCCTTCAGGTGCAGGCCTGCATGTAGGCCACCCGCTTGGCTATATAGCAAGTGATATCTATGCACGCTACAAACGGCTGCAGGGCTTTAATGTATTGCATCCGATGGGCTATGATGCCTTTGGACTTCCTGCAGAACAGTATGCTATTCAAACAGGGGTGCATCCTGCTGTTTCTACCAATCAGAACATCAATTTTTATCGCAAACAATTGGATAATCTTGGCTTTTCCTTCGATTGGGACAGGTCAGTAAATACCTCTGATCCGAAATATTACAAATGGACGCAGACAATTTTTCTGAAATTGTTTTCACACTATTACAATAACACAAAAGATAAGGCGGAACCAATAGATTCTCTGATTGCAATTTTCCAAAAAGAAGGAAATGTCAATGTTGATGCAGCCAATTCTCAGGATGCTGATTTTTCTGCTGAAGAATGGAATACTTTTTCTGAAATTCAGCAAGATGAAGTACTCATGAATTATCGCCTTGCCTATCGAAAAGTAGGTTTTGTGAACTGGTGTGAAGAACTCGGAACGGTATTGGCCAACGACGAGGTAAAGGATGGTTTATCTGAAAGAGGAGGCTTCCCGGTTATCAAAAAACCAATGAGACAATGGGCCTTGCGTATTACTGCCTATGCCCAAAGATTGCTTAATGGCCTCGATTCTGTTGATTTTTCGGAAGCGCTTAAAACACAACAGCGCAACTGGATCGGAAGGTCGAAAGGAGCTAAGGTTTTCTTTAATCTAAAAAACCATTATTCCAATATAGAAGTCTTTACTACAAGACCTGATACTATTTTTGGTGCCACCTTTATGGTCTTAGCTCCTGAGCATGAATTGGTTTCTCAAATAACGACACTTAAGCAACACAAAACAGTGGAGGCTTATCTCAAATATGCCGGAGCCCGCTCCGAAAGAGACCGTATGGCCGATGTAAAAAGTGTCACAGGTGCTTTTACCGGCGCCTTTGCTGTCAACCCTTTTACAGGAAAGGAAATTCCGGTATGGATTGCTGATTATGTGCTCATCGGCTACGGGACAGGGGCTATTATGGCCGTGCCAAGCGGAGATGAAAGAGATCAACGTTTTGCTATGCATTTTGGCCTAGATATACTACCTGTAGTCGATCAGTCTGCTCATCAGAGTGCAGCTATTGGAGATAAGGTAGGAACTATGATCAATTCCGGGTTTCTCAATAATTTGCCTGTCAAAGAAGCTATTCCTGCAGCAATTGCTAAAATTGAAGAATTGAAAATAGGAGAGGGGAAGGTTAATTTCCGTCTTCGGGATGCCAACTTCAGCAGACAAAGATACTGGGGAGAACCCTTCCCGGTAAAGTATAATAATAAAGGAGTGGCTTTTGCAGAAAGCAATCTGCCCCTCGAATTGCCCTCTCTTAACAATTTTAAACCTACTGCCGAAGGGAAGGCTCCACTTGCAAGGGCTGAAGAATGGTGTAATGGTGAAGAATTTACCCGTGAAATAGATACTATGCCTGGTTTTGCCGGCTCATCATGGTACTTTTTGCGTTATATGGACCCACATAATGAAGCCGAACCTTTTAGTCAGGAAGCTGTCAACTATTGGCAGGATGTAGACCTTTATGTCGGTGGGGCTGAACATGCAGTGGGGCATTTGATGTACTCCCGCTTCTGGCACAAATTTATGTTCGATATGGGATGGGTGCCTACCCGTGAACCTTATAAGAAACTGGTCAATCAGGGAATGTTGCAGGGAGTGATTGAATTTCTGTATCTTCTTAAAGAAAAACAGGACGACAGGGCTGTCTTTGTCAGTGGAGATATGCTTAAAAATTATGAGGGTCAGGAATTCGCTCATATACCGGTTCACATCGATTATGTAACCGGCTATGGCTCCGACAATTCACACCTGAATTCAATCGGTATTGAAAAATTCAAAAAATGGAGACCGGATTATGATAATGCCCTCTTTATTACTAACAGCAATGATCAGTTGATCACCAAATCTGAAATCGGGAAGATTTCCAAAAGATATTTTAATGTGGTCAATCCCGATGATGTAATTAATGATTATGGTACGGATTGTTTCAGGATGTATGAAATGTTTTTGGGCCCCCTACAGGATTCCAAACCCTGGGATACAAAGGGTATTATTGGGGTTTCTAAATTTTTAAGGAAGTTCTGGTCCCTGTTTTATAATCTTGATAATGACTGGTTGCTTAGGGATGAGAAGCCTTCAGGTGCTGAATTGAAAATCCTGCATACTGCAATAAAAAAGGTGCACAACGATATTCAGAATTTTTCCTTTAATACCTGTGTCGCTCACTTTATGGTGGCTACCAATGAACTGAAAAAACTTAATTGCCACAAAGCTGAAATACTTAAACCTCTTGTAGTTTTGATGGCACCCTTTGCGCCCTTTATAACGGAACAATTATGGCATGATTTCAATGAAAAGGGCTCTATTCATAAATATGCTGAATATCCGGTACATGATGAAAAATTCCTGGTAGAAAATTCTATAGAATATCCTGTTTGTATTAATGGAAAGAAAAGAGCTGTAGCTACCTTCGATGCCAATGCCACAAAACAAGTTATCGAAGAACATGCACTTAGCCTGGATGAAATTCAGAAATGGATCGATGGCAGAACCGTTCGTAAAATTATTGTCGTTCCAAAACGTATGGTAAATATTGTTGTATAACCGTTCAGGAAGTTATTTTTCAAAAATTAATCTTGCAGTTATCTTAGTATAACTGCTTTTTTTATTTTAAAAACATGAATTTTTTCTCCTCGTCTATTTGTTGTATTTTTTTTTACTCCTCCTTCCTGAATGCTCAGGATTGTTCCAAGGCCTGGATGCATTGGGATAGACGAACAGAATTAAGTTCTCAGACAAACAAAGAATTTGGAGTTCATGTTCCGGAATCAAAAATTCAAATCGATTTTTTAGGTGCTCCCGTGGGCATCCCTTTTAATTATTCAATCAATAATTATTGTTCTTTATCTGATGTTGTTATTGTCGATCAGAATAAAAGGTTGCTCCTTCATAAACTGGCTTTTCAGGGTCTCCAAAATATGAGAAAGGCCTCAGGCTTCTCTTTACCAATCAATTTTTGCTACCGTAGTTACAGTGAACAAAAAGATTTGTTCGATAAACTCGGACCTGAATTGGCCGAAAAGCCAGGCTATTCTGAGCACCATTTGTATACTGCTGTTGATATCAGAGGACTCACATCTGATCAATTCCTTTGGTTGCTGCAAAATGCCTTCGATTTCGGTTGGGTACCAAGCTATTATTTCAGAATAGGTTCCAAAGTTAAAAAAGAAACCTGGCACTGGCGCTATACTGGAAAATTGGCCGCTTTGAAATTCCGCTGTGCTTGGGAATCCGAAATCAATAAGAAAATCCGCAGATTGACAAGCAAGAAATAGGTACAAATTTAATTATTTTTATTATTTTGGCTATAATTATTTATTAACACACCTTAATTAAAAATTTTAATTCTATGGAACAAATAGTTAAACCCAGGTCCGGGATGTCTATGTTATTTACAATTGTTCTGTTTTTTTTGGCTAGTATTATTATCGCTGTTTTTGTTGCCAATTTCAAACATTTAGATGATTTGGTTGGTTTAATTTTTTACTTTTCTTCCTTTGTTTGCTTCATTATGCTTTTTGGTTTTTTTGTTGTAGAGCCTAATGATTCAAGGGTCTTGTTATTTTTTGGAACATATAAAGGTACGGTCAAAGACAATGGTTTTTTCTGGGTTAACCCATTTTATTCCAAAAGAAAGAAAGTTACCCTGAAAGCACGAAATTTTGAATCCGACAGGCTTAAAGTGAATGATAAGGCTGGAAACCCTATTGTTATCTCTGTTATCATTGTCTGGAAAGTGAACGATACCTATAAAGCTGCCTTTGATGTCGATGACTATGTGCATTTTGTGAAATTACAGTCTGATGCTGCCCTGCGTTACCTTTGCAGCCTTTATGCTTATGATAATTTTACGAATGATGCTGCTGAACTAACACTCAGGTCAGGTACTGCTGAAGTGAATGAAGAATTGGAGAAACAATTGGATGCCAGTCTGAAAATGGTGGGTATTGAAGTACTTGAAGCGCGTATAGGTTATTTGGCATATGCTCCTGAAATTGCCTCGGCTATGTTACAGAGACAACAGGCAGAAGCAGTTGTCGCTGCTCGTGTAAAAATTGTGGAAGGCGCTGTAGGTATGGTGGAAGATGCATTGAATGAATTGGTAAAAAGAAATATTACTTCTGACCTTTCTTCAGCACAAAAAGCTGAAATGATATCGAATCTGATGATTGTTTTATGCTCAGATAAAGAAACTGTGCCTGTTGTTAACGTAGGTAATTAGTTTTTTGTACCTTAATATTCTGTTCTTTAATTTTTTACCCGTTTTTTATTTATTGAAGCCCTAAATAGTTTTTGTATGCTTAAATGGATTTTTATTTTCAGCTTTACATTCAGCTTCCTTTGTAGCTTTGCTCAATCGAGAAAAGATTCTATCAGAGTAGTTATTGCGCTTGATGCTGCCAATGATAAAATTGAACGGTCAAAAGGCTATTGGGAACAAAGGGCTGCACTTGAAGTGAAAATTGATATGTTCGGCTTTGTAGGAGGAAAAGGTAAACACCTTTACCGTACCTTTGATATGGAATATGATGAGGGCGAAAATGCCTGGGTAGTCATTCTACCCAAAGGCTATTTTGAACTCAGAGTAGAATCCCTTGGCTTTACAGATATTAAATATCCCTTGAGGCTCAAAAAAGACCACAGGGAAGAGTTTATGCTCAAAGTAGACTCCACATCCTATACTTACAAAAACCGTAAAAAATATTCTTACATTGCCGGATCTCTTAATTTTAACTCTACCGTATTGGTTCAGTTCAGAGAAGGCGAGTTTGCCGACAACCGGACCTTCCTTCTTGAAGCACTTGCTCTAGAAGGGCTTGAACATCTTAATGTACTGAGATCTCATAAAGTCCGGAACGCCAATGCATTCTTAATTACACTTGATATTGCTGATCTTACTCCCCTTAATATGCTTCTTTATGATAAAATGACCCATAAAGCTAAGACTGAAAGGGGCTATGTGATAGGTGGACACGTAACAAGGGCTATCGAAATATTTCAGGAAAATTCCAATGTCGTTTATGCCAACCCGTCTTTCCTCGATGATCCTTCTCAAGTGTTCAGGCCTTCCGCTATTTATACCAAAAGTGAAGAACTGGAACGCAAATTGTTAATACTAATGGAAGAGAATACACGTACCCTGGATAAAATTAATTACATTATTGATAAGACTACTCCTAAAAAGGTTGAAGAAGAAGAAATTGAATAATTATAACTAATTTTTTTCTCTTTATCATTTTCTTTTTTGCACTTTCCCGCAAGCACAGATTTTCTATGAGAATAACCGGCCTGATTTTTATTGCTTTTTTTTATGTCTCAATCATACAGGCTCAAAGCAATGTTGAACTCAAAGTAGAAACTTTTACCGATCCCAAAGTAATCGTTGCCACGCTCGATACCAATTATCTCTATCCATGGAGAAACAGGGTACTCGCTTCTGTAAAAGCCTTCCTTTCCCTGGAAAACGGGAATCACGATGTAATGGTGCTTGTTACTATGTCTAAAGGTAAAACTGCCTATATAGAATTATCCTCAAGACCCAAGCTAAAAAAAGAAACCACCGATCATCTTATTCGTCGTATAGGAGCACTTTCAAGGCCTCCACGATCAAGGCTTACTGAATATGCCTTTCTTATTGAAGCAAAAGTCAACAGGGGCTGTCAGGACCCTCAGCTAAAATTCCTTCCCCAAATTGCCCTGCCTGAAGAAAAAGTCAGAACAAAATTTGAAGCTGCTGACCTTAAAGGAAAAATTGACCTCTTTCAACATTGGGTTTTGAACGATGTTATACCGGTTCTTGCTTATTATGAAGATTCTGTCCGAACGTCGCAAAAAGCTGTTAATGCTATTGGTGAAATTCTGAGTACAAATTCATTTTTACATCTTTCTTCCAGTAATGTTACTGTAAATAACCCCGATTATTGGAAGGCTTCTGCCGAAATTGAAGTCGGAGATGGTCTTATTATTCTCTCTAAGATCTGTATGCATATTGCTAAAGGTGAATTCGACCTTGCCAAAAGATACCTCAATATAGCACAGGCATTTCCCGAACAGAATTCTATGGCACTTAATTTTTATAATCAACTGAATTTTAGAATGGAATGGTTGTTCGACGACCTGAAAGAAGAAATTCGGAACGGTAAAAAAATGCAGATCGAAGGGGATTTTAAAAATGCTGAACTTCATTATGCTGAAGTCCTTAAAATTATTCCTAATTCTGCCCTTTTTAATTACGAATTCTATTATGCCAAATCTCTTTTGATGAGTGAGGGGGAACCGGAAGATATCATTCAATTATGGAAAGATTGTAAAGAGATTGTATACAGATGTGATCCCCTGTTTAATATGAATGCGCCGGCCAGGAACAGTGTGGACCTCTATCTGATGTCCAAACGCCATGAGATTAACCTTCTTTTTACCAATCAGATGAGCATTGAACAAAATATTCTTGAATATGCTGATATTGCGCTCGACCTGAAAGTCTATGGTTTTGCAGCGCATTTGTATTGGCTTATTCTTCAGAATAAACCGGATGATTTTCCGCAAAGAGATATTCTCGCACATTATCTCTATTGTCTCGAAAAATTAGGAGATACTGAGTTTCTTCACCGCTACGAATCAGATTACTCCAGACAAAAATCCCGTAAAATTGAAAAAGAACGTAAGAAAGCCATGGAGAACAGTCCTGAATTCATGCGTTCCAAGGGAATTAAAGCCAAAGATAAAAAGAAAAAAAACGCCAACTGATTGCTTTTATTTATTTCTCGGGTGAAACATATTTATCGTCTCCTTAAGATAATTCATGTCTAAATGAGTGTATATTTCAGTAGTTATTATAGATTTGTGACCCAGCAAGTCCTGTACTACCCTCAAATTTGCCCCCCCTTCTATCAGATGAGTCGCAAAGGTGTGACGGAAAGTATGAGGTGATACCTTTTGTTTGATGCCGGCTTTTTTGCTCAGTTCTCTGATAATAATAAATATCATATTCCTTGTAAGCTGCCCCCCCCGTCTGTTTAAAAATACAATGTCCTCACTTCCTGACTTTATATTTGACATCTTGTTGCGGTCTGCAATGTAAAATTTTAAATGTTTTATTGCTTCTTCTCCTATTGGAATAATACGTTCTTTATTGCCCTTTCCCCTTACTTTTACATATCCAATGTCAAAATAAGTGTTAGATAATTTAAGATTTGTTAACTCACTTACTCTTAATCCACAAGCATACAAAACTTCTATTATAGCCCGGTTGCGTATTCCTTCTTTTTTGGAATGATCAATTGCTGCAGTAAGTTTTTCGATTTGCTCATAACTGAGTACTACAGGCAATGTCCGGGCAGACTTTGGTGCGGATAATAATAATGAAGGGTCGTCAATTATGATTTCCTCTATTATTAAAAACCGAAAAAATGCTTTCAGACTCGAAATTATCCTTGCTTGTGAATTGACACGCAGACCCAATTCGTTAAGGTAGGTGATAAATAATTGTAAATCCTTGAGTTCAAGTTGTGAAACCCCCTTGTTTATCTCCTGGATTTCAATAAATTCCTGCAACTTTTTCAGGTCTTGAAGGTAAGCGCAGACGGTGGCTTGTGACAGCCCTTTTTCAAGCTGTAGAAATGCTTCGAATGATTTTGCATGAATGAGTTGCATCGTATGAATTTATAGCTGTTATAGATTGTTCAGCCACCCAAAACCCCTTGTACTCCGAAATCAATTCTTATTCTTGTTTCTGTAACCGGGATTGCTCTGAATATCAACTTGAGTTCCATTGAAAATCTGCTCTTTGTTATATGTGAACTCATGTTCAGAATCGAAGGGTATAATTGTATTGAACTAAAATTGCTGATAGGCAAATTAGTCTGATATGCCATTTCCTGCTTCATAGTACCATCTTTAGTAGTAAAATACGCCTGATGAATAAAATCAAGATTGCTTTCTCCGTATTCTACACTTAAAGTAACATAGGCGGGTTGTGCATCGGTCAAATCATCAAAATTTACCCCCGGAATGGAATCTATCACAAAATGATGTGATAAACCTGTGTTCAGCCCCGCAGGAATTATAACATAAGCACGGAAGGGAATATCTACTGAAGGCCCGGGCTGACAGGCACTAAATAAGAGGGAACTGATCAGTAAAAATAAAAAAAAGACTTTATGCATCATTAACTATTTGTGATCTTATATTCATTATTTCTTTTCGGTATTCATTCTTTTTCTATAACGTAAGGTTTTGTCATTTTGTAAGGGAATGACCTGTTTAAGTCTAAAAATACTACTATTGATTTGATTTTATCGTGTTCTGTTGCTACTTTTTTTTATTTTTAGTCTAATCTGTTTTTTTTCCTTGGAATATACTATTCTGCCTATTTTTAATATTACCGCAGGTCTTAGAGTGATTGTGCCTGAATATCATTGTCTCTTCTTCAGGGTAAAATTCAAGCAGGTAGCTTTCAACTCCACTGCAATTATTAGTTGTGTACAAAAAGACATCACTGTAATTGTTATTATCGCTATATGATTGTGGGATAAGGTTGATTTTGTTACCGTTTATTATTAATGCATCTGATTGTCTTTTAGATTTTGTTATTCTTATAGTTTGCCCGGGTACTTTTTCCTTTTTTGTTAATACCTCATCGTATTGTTTCTGTATGCTGTCAGACATTTGTTCCTTTTTTAAAGCTGGTTCAGTCAACTCATATTCAAAAGTTCCTATATAATTTCCTGTTAATTTATCCCTGTAATCAGCTTCAGGTGTAATCATTTCATCTTTCCTGCAACTTAAAAATTGTAATATTATCAGTGATACTATCAAATAATTAAACCTCATTCATTTTGTTTTTTATTACATATTCCGAAATGAATAGTAATCGATTTTTATGGATGATTTACTTATCAACTCAAAGCGGCAAATCTTAATCCATTTTACCTTTTTTTGTTTTTTTTAACTTTTTGAAGCAATATCCCTTTGTTTCATCAGTATATTTCTTCTAATCCAGACTAATTTTTTTCATCCGCGCCTTTAGTCTTTGTGATTTTTTATATATCCATTGTTCAGCCTGTATTATGTTGTCCCAAAATGATATAAATAATTTATTTATTATAATGTATTGACCTCTCTTATACTGTGTTTTTGTATTGTTTTAAGTGTCAAAATATGTAACTTTTACAACTGTTTATACGTATATAATTATAGGTAACTGAAATGAAATGCAGTTTTTCTTGAAACTCTATAAATGTAGAACTATGAGAAAACAATCTACACTGACTATTATTATCCTTTTTTTCTTTGTCCAAATCAGTTTTGCTCAAAGTAAAAAAACCTTTGTCAAATCCTTAGCTGCAGAAACAAAAAATATTGTCCTGAACCTCCCTGGAAATGCAGAAGTAATTGAGTGGAACGAACAGTTCGTCCGAGTGACCACTACTATAATTATTACCAACTTTAGTGAAGATATTCTGAAGAGATTATTTGCTGTTGGCAGGTATTCGCTGATTTCTTCTGTCGAACAATCAGTAATGACCTTGAATATGCCCAAAATCGATCGAAAAGTCTCGATAAAAGGCGTCATGCTGAATGAAATATTAAGCTACAAAGTTTTTGTTCCTGCAGGTTCAGTAGTAACAAAGTCTTCTGTTTTTAATTCTTCAGGTGATTTCAACTGATTAGCCTGAAACACTACATTTTTTAATCTAATCTACACAATAGTTTTTTTATTATATATGCATTTGTAATCTATTGGTTTTTAAAGTATAATGTACTGTCTTGGTCTATTCAGGGCAGTTTTTTTTTGTTTATTTCTTCTGTAATTTGCTCCTTGATTTTAAAGGTTCTTCCAAACGACTTCAATATTATACTTTTTTTTACTCTGTAATTCTTTAAGTTGTTGAATTATTTGGTTTTAGGTATAATAATTATTAATTTTAGTTATACCCAACCCTATAGTATTTGATGGCGTTTATATAAGTAACACATTCATTAAGAACTTTTTTACTGTATTTGAAACTTAATTACCTTTTAACTGATTTTTTTGTCGATATATTTTAAATAATTCCCGATTAACTTTTTATACCCGGCCCACCCTACTTTCCTTATTAAAACCAAACAAAATGAAACCATTCTTTATTTTGTCGATATTCCTGATTCTCCCTAATTATTCTGTCTTTGCACAAGTACAGAAAAACATGGTAAAAACTGTTTTATGCAATGATGTCTCCTCTGTCACCTTAGCATTAGATGGAAATGTGGAGATTGTAGAATGGGAAGATAAGTTAGTCCGCATAGTGACTACTATTGATGCCCTTAATTTTAACCAAGCTACCCTGAAGGCCCTTTCTGAAGCAGGTCGTTATTCCTTTACTTATAAAGAAAAAGAAGGGGTAATGATTTTAACGATGTTAAAAGCTCAAAGAGAACTTGTAATCAGAGGAGTTAAAATCCAGGAAAAATTTAACTTTAAAGTTTTTGTTCCTCGCGGTGTTGTTGTCGATCATGTTAAGCATGCAGAAGTAGCCGCACTTTTCTGATTTTTTTAATCATTAAACAAAAGAGCCATCCTGTTACAGGGTGGCTTTTTTGTTTTTTAAGCCCTTTGGTTTTGTTATTTTATTGTATATTTTATTGATTTGTCTTTTCTTTCCTGCTTTTTTCTCTCTATTTATTGCTATCCTGCCCTTATGGCTTAAATTTTTCAGTATTTTAATACTTATATTTTCTTAATACTGTAAGATTAACTTACTTTTGTTCCATATTAACCGTTTATAGGTTTGAACTATTAAATCTGAGATGATATTTTACATTTTGTATCATTTTATTTCCTCTTAAAAGCAATCTTTGTTTGCTGATTTTACTATACTTATTATGATTCAGAGGTTATTTTGTACCCTACTTGTTTTCTTATTAATATTAAATCTTTCGCAGGCACAGGAACCTGTTTCTTCTACAGATTCACTCGGGCCGGCACCATTAATTGATTACAGTGAACCACAGACCTACGAAATTGGTGGAATAGAAGTCATCGGTGCTAATTATACCGACGCCAATGGCATTATTGGTATTTCCGGTCTTTCTGTTGGTAAAACTATACGGCTACCAAGTGAGCACATCTCTAAAGCTATACGTAAATTATGGAAACAAGGATTGTTTGTTGACCTTAATATTAATGTTCAAAAGACAGTAGGCGATATAGTTTTTCTTGAAATTGTCGTCGCTGAATACCCAAGATTTGCCAGACATGGTTATATAGGGATTCCCAAAGGCCAACATGATGATGCCAATGCAGCAACT
>CAJQOX010000341.1 GCA_905480075.1 uncultured Aureispira sp.
CTATAACGGAGAAAAGAATGAGGGAAACGGATAGGATTTCTTTAAAGTTGAACATAAATAAAACATTTAAATGCTTTGTAAAGCAGGATTAAATTGATTAAGAAAAGAAGATAACCGACAATAGAAGAAGAAAGTTCCCATTTAAAAAAAAGGAATGAATAAAAAAAACATTCAACACAAATAAAATATGTTAAATTGCTATATAAAAATCAAATCTTTGAATTTGAAAATATTCAGAAAAATTAGTTATTTTTACAATAAACAATACTATAATTATATCAATTAAAAAGCAGACACCCTTAAATCTGCTATAAAGCACTATAAATTTCAGTCTGTAAACAATAGTTCAAATAACAAAACATAAGTTAAAAAGCCGTTTTTTATTCCCAATAATACACTATATTATTATAATCATTAAAATTTAATTTACACAAATTAAAAGTATAACATATAAGTTAGTAACATCAAATCAGGGAGTAAACAGATGAATAAAACGAATATAGAATTAGTATCAAAGTTGGGGGTAATAGCATCAAGGCTATCCTCAATAACAGATATACCCACATTATCAACCTCGATGAACGATATTGTGGATTCTATTATTGTATCAAAATACAACGGCTTATATTTTTACAATGAAGACAAGCAGAAGCTAGAATTGCATTTAGCCAAGAATTTCACAAAAGAGGAGATGCAAATAGCGGAAGCTACTGCGATGGACCGGCATATTGGCTGGGTATTCAGGAACAATGAAGTACTATTAGTTAATGACACAAAAAAAGAGAATAGTCCTTCAATAGAATCTAAACGTAGTTTTGTAGTACGTTCAAGACTTTGGTTACCAATATTATGCCTTGATAAAGTAGTTGGTGTATTCGGGATGGCAAGTACAAAACCAAATATGTACAACAAGGAACATGTAGCCTTGGTTAGTTTTGTATGTGATTTGGCGGGAGTAGTATTTAATAATATCGTTCTGGAGAACCGTCAAAAGAAAATTAACGAAAACCTTCAAAAGTCAAAAGTACAGTTTGAGACATTATTTGAATCATTTCCTGATGCGATATTCATTCATGATTTCGAAAAAATAACCAATATAAACAGTTCATTTAAAAAATTATTCAACTATCCAAGCAAGGAAGAGGTACTTGGGAAGGTTTTCATCGATGAACTAATCTATTATGAAGATAAATCAGAAGGCAAAACACTGTTAGACAGGGAGAAGAACAAAAGCACCACATTTATACCACAACTGAGACTAAAGAAGAAAGGGGGTGCTGTTTTTTTGGCTGAGGTACATATTTTATTAATATTCCTGGATGACCGTCCACACATCCAAGTTACAGTCCGAGACATTACAGAAAGAAAAAAAATAGAGGAACAACTAAAGAAGGAAGAACAAAAGTCGATGTTGTTGCGTCAGGCTGAACAGGTACCCGGAATAATTTATCAATGCAAAATGAAATCGGACGGGACAACCACCTTTCCATTTGTGAGTGGAAAAATGTTAAATCTATTCAACACATCCTCAGAAGCGGTGATAGAAGGCAGGGACAAACTATTCAATAACATCTATCGGGAAGACAAGAAGCTATTTGAATCATCGATACTAAATTCGCGAAAAACTCTGAAAAACTGGTCTTTGGATTACCGTATCGAATTGCCTGGAAATCGGATTAAGTGGATGCGGGGAAATTCCAAGCCAATATTAATGTCAGACGAGTCAATAATATGGCATGGTTACATTACAGACATCACAGAACATAAACTGGCAGAAGAGGCATTGGAAGATAGTGAGAAACAAATCAGCACCATGTTTGAACATGCCCCGGATGCGATTTTGGTAATAGACAACAGGGGGGTAATTTCCAAATGGAACCCTAAAGCTGAGCAGATTTTCGGATGGAAAAAAGAAGAGGTAACCGGAAAAAACATGACAGAAGTTATTGTGCCCAAGCATTTCAAGAAACGTTTACTAAAAGTCCTTAAGAGGTTTATAAAAAAGGGTACAGATAGAAATCATGGCCATTCACTTGAGTGGTCAGCACTGAATAAAAACGGCAAGGAATTTCCAATTGCCCTTGCGATTTCGGAGATGACAATAAAGGGAGAACAATTTTTCATTGGTTTTATCAGTGACATAACAAAGCGAAAGAACAACGAGGCAAAGATTAAACAATCATTGATAGAGAAAGATGTATTATTAAAAGAGATACATCACCGTATTAAAAACAATATGCAGGTGATAACGAGTCTTTTGAGCTTACAATCAAGTTTTGTTGAACAGAAAAACATAAAGGAATTATTTTTGAGCAGTCAATATCGGATACATTCGATGGGGATAGTACATGAGATGTTATATCAATCGGATGATTTATCAAAAATTAATTTTGGGGATTATCTGACTCAGCTTACCGATGGCTTAATAAAAGCGATGAAGGGCAAAAGACATAAAATAAAACTAGAAATTGACTGTCCGGTATTATCCTTAAATCTTGACACAGCAATACCCCTTGGCTTAATAACAAATGAGTTGATTACAAATTCATTAAAATACGGGATAAAGGAGAACAATGAAGGAAGAATAAGTATCAGGGTAGTTAAACTTGACTATCCTCATTTCAGAATTGAAATTGGAGATAACGGCCCCGGGTACTCTAAAGGATTTAATTTCCGGACCTCCAAGTCATTAGGCTTAATGCTTGTACACAAGCTATCGAAGCAATTACTGGGAAAAACAGAGCGAAACCTGGAGAAACCGGGTGCAAATTATATTTTACATTTCCAGGAATTACAATAATGTATAAAGCTGCCTATCAAAAGGGACAACAATTATAACTTTTACAGGATGCCTGAAAAAAGTGACAATATCGAGTTGGTTACTAAAATGGGAATAATGGCATCAACATTATCCTCAATAACTGATTTGCAGACACTTTCTGACTCAATCGGAGTGATAGTGGATACAATCGTCAACGTTAAATACAATGGATTATACCTTATTGATTTAGAAAGCGGCAAATTAAAAATGTTGTTAGCGAAGGGCTTCACAAAAAAGGAACAACAAATAGCAGAGGACACTGCAATGCACCGTCATCCTGGTAGAATATACAAAACACAGGAAATATTATTGATACATGATACAGAAAAAGACGGAAAAGGAAAATCAAAAGACAGCAAGCGGAGTTTCAGGGTTCGGTCAAGGGTTTGGATGCCAATTTTAAATCACGGAAAATCAGTAGGGTCATTTGGAATGGCAAGTATATATCCGAATCAATTTTCTGAAGAGCATGTAGCTATCTTGTCTTTTTTATGTGATATGACGGGCGTTGTGTACAACAACATATTATTGAAAGATGAAAAGAAGAAAAAAGAAAAAACCCTGAGAAAAGCGAAGAAGGAGTTTGAGATATTATTTGAGAGCAACCCCGATTCAATATTCATACATGATTCTGAAAAGATTACAAGATCAAATGTTGCTTTTTTAAAACATTTGGGATACAAAGATCTTTCAGAGCTTAACAGCAGCCACTTTTATAATCTTTTAATACACAAAAAGGACCGTGACAGAGGAAAAGAAATACTCAACATGGAAAAAAGCAAAAGTATATTTTTCATCCCTCAGTTAAGAATGTTAAAGAAAGGAGAAGAAGAATTTATTGCTGAAGTATATATATCTAGCCTGTATATTGAAGAGAAATTACATAAGCAAATTACATTCAGAGATATTACAGAAAGAAAAAGGACAGAAAAACTATTAAAAAAAGAAGAGCAAAAAAATTTAATGTTGCAACAAGCTGAGCAATTACCTGGAATAATATTCCAAAGTAAGATAAGTCCTGAGGGGCAAATTAGCTATCCTTTTTCTGGTGGACAATTATTAGATTACCTTACAAGCAATGTATCAGAAGGAACAGAAAAAAGTCAGGCGCTTTTTAATAATATATATAAAGATGATCAGAAAAAATTTGATGAAAGTCTAGATCAGTCAATAAAAAAAATGCAGGATTGGTCAATGGATTACCGTATAAAACAGAATGATGGAACAATCAGGTGGATGCGGGGTAATTCGAGTCCTTCTGTTCAGTCAGATAAATCAATAGTATTCAACGGCTACATCACCGACATTACCGATTACAGATTAGCAGAGGAAGCACTTTTAGATACAGAACATCAGATAAGTACAATGTTTAGACATGCCCCTCAGACAATTATAATAACTGATAAGGAAGGAAAGGTACAGAATTGGAACCCTAAAGCAGAAGAAATATTCGGGTGGCGGAC
>CAJQOX010000342.1 GCA_905480075.1 uncultured Aureispira sp.
CATGTTACAACTTCAGATTTTAATTTGTCCTGTGCTACTATTGCTATGGTTTTCATTTTTGTCATCTAAGAAAATTTGTAATTAATGTTTTGCAATTCTTTATGTATTAAATTGGCGGTTTGTTTACTTTAATAATGAAAATCTGCGGATTTTGTTACATATATTTATTAATAAAATACAATAACTTATCAATACGATTGCTATGATAAAGTCTGTTTTCTTAAGCAATAATTATTTTTTCGCAGATATTTTTATTGCTTAAATCATTGTCTGTGAAACTGTTGTGGTACTACATAGTATTTTCTTTTTCCCTGGCTTTTAATATCAATGTATATGTTTTCATCATCACACTTCATTGAATTAATGTAAAATTTTTCAGAGAATGAAAGATGGTGTTTTTTCCAGGTTCCCAACTCAAGGCAACTGATTAATTTTGAATCTTTCTCTGTCCCGATAAAGTACTTGTCAGAATAACAATGTGCTATAATGTCCCTGTTTATGTGTTCATGTTTTTTGGTTTTTTTGTTCTGAAAACAAAAAGATTCTTCATAATTTTTTTCTACTAAATGAACATACCATTCATTTTTATTAAAAAAAGGTTTGCTTCTGATCCGGTATGCCTCACCCTTATAATAAATGTCTTTTGGTAATATTTCTGTGGTATATGCAAATTTTTCCAAAAAATCAGGAAGAAAATATCTGTTGATTGTATAAAAAGGAACCTTTGGCTTGTTAAGAATATATATGTTGTCAGAGGTGTTAGGGGACGTTTTTGAAAGCATCCTGAATGCAAAAGCAGAATCAATATGCAAATCATAACCCGGAATGCCGCTCAACTCATTTTTTGAGGCATCATAAACAGATTTTATGCTTTTGAAATAGTAGTAAATGTCCCAGTTTTTTTCATTGGCGGCAAAAATATTATGTACGGATTTTGGTGATTTAATTTTTTCAGAAGTTGTATTGTAAAAAACTTCCCTTCCTGTTTTGTCGTCAAGAATGATTGTATAGTATTTATTATATCTGTTATCAAACAAGGTAATTTCCAATAATACCAGATCTCTGCATTTTTCAATTTTTACCCTACTTTCATAAGGCAATACCCTTTCCCAAACTGTTTGAAGTGAATCAACTGATAGTTTAATTACTTTTTTTTTCGGACCTTTTCTGATTATATAAAGTCCCTCATTACTGTAAATATACTTTTCTCTGTTTCTGTGATTAAGGTATGATTTTTTTCCTATGAGTTCCTTCCCGGTATTTTTATCATATTTTATCAATTCTGAAGAATCATTATTTTGAATTATTCTTAGAATTGAATTTTTCATCAGAATCATTTCATCATCTACAACAAATTCTTCCTCTTCCACTTCCTGATCCTCCATCTCTTCTTCTTCTACCTCTTCTTCAATTTTCAAGATCAAACTCCATTTCTTCTGATGCTCTATGTTCTGACCATTTTCTCTAAGAATGGGCAGGATGAAAATATTGAACAAAATAAAAAAGAGGACAAGGAGGGCAATTTTTATTTTTGTTGGTTTATTCATAGATAAATTACAGCGTTCATGATAGGATTACAGGTGATAAACAAAATGTTCTGCTGACAAGTTCGGATTATTAAATCAAAATACCTTATTTTGTGAAAAATTTATAGATAGCAACTCAAAGCAAGAACATGAAACAATACCTTGACCTCTTAAGACATGTAAGTACAACCGGAACTTTCAAAGGCGACCGCACCGGCACCGGTACAAAATCGGTTTTTGGCTATCAGATGCGATTCGACCTCGAAGAAGGCTTTCCTATGCTTACCACCAAGAAGCTGCACCTTAAAAGTATTGTTCACGAATTGCTATGGTTTTTAAACGGTGATACCAATGTCAAATACCTGCAGGAAAACGGTGTGAGAATATGGAATGAATGGGCTGATGAAAATGGTGACCTCGGACCCGTATATGGCAAACAATGGCGTAGTTGGACTGCTGCAGACGGTAAAACAATCGATCAGATATCTGAAGCAGTGGAATTGATCAAAAATAATCCGAACTCCCGAAGAATCATTGTCAACGCCTGGAACGTCGGAGACCTGTCAGAAATGGCACTTATGCCCTGTCATACTATGTTTCAGTTTTATGTGGCCGATGGTAAACTGTCCTGTCAGTTGTATCAACGAAGTGCCGATTGCTTCCTGGGAGTGCCCTTCAATGTCGCTTCCTATGCCTTGTTGACCATGATGATGGCACAGGTCTGTGATCTTGGTTTGGGGGATTTTGTACATACCTTCGGAGATGCACACCTTTATAGTAATCATATGGAACAGACTGAACTTCAATTGAGTCGGGAACCAAGGGGGCTGCCGAGAATAAAAATTAATCCGGAAGTAAAAAATATTTTTGATTTTAAATTTGAAGATTTTGAACTCCTTGATTATAACCCGCACCCACACATCAAAGCCAAGGTGGCGATATGATTTCCATTTCTTAAGAACTTGTTAAGAGTAGTCAAAGAAAGACAGAAGAATAAATATTCCCTTATTTTTGCGAACCCATTTAATATATTAAAGCATCTCATTATGCCCGGATTCGTAAAATGAATAATTCGTTTGTTCTTTTGGCTTTAGCATTTAATCTTAGAAAGTAAATGAGACTAATCACCATATTTATTGTTTTTTGTTTTATCCGACCTGTTCTTGGACAGATTGATACCACAGGGAGAAAGAACATCCGGGCTGTATATATTGAGAAAAAACCGAAAATTGACGGTGTCCTCAATGAGGAGGTATGGAAAGAAGCACCTCTAGCTTCCGATTTTACAGAACTCTCCCCCAACCCGGGAATCAGGCCCTCTCAGAGAACAACTGTAAAAGTTCTCTATACCACCGAAGGTATTTATGTAGGGGCTAAAATGTACGATACAGCTGCTGATTCAATACTTAAACAACTCAGTGTCCGTGACGCTAATTGGAATGTAAATGCTGACTTTTTTGCCATTTATATTGATGGAATGTATACTCAGCAAACTGATTTTACCTTTCAGGTGACCGCTGCAGGAGTTCAGATAGATGAAAATGATGGAGATGAAATTTGGGATGCGGTATGGAAAAGTGCCGTTAAGATTGAAGATGACGGTTGGGTAGCAGAAATTGAAATCCCCTATTCTCAGCTGAGATTTCCCAAAAGTGATAAACAAACCTGGGGAATTAATTTCGGCAGAACAATTCGTCGAAGCAGACAGGAGTTTTTATGGTCTCCTGTAGATCCCAAACAAGATAATCAAGTGCAACAACAGGGTTTGCTGACAGGCATAGAACGTATAAAACCGCCGGTAAGATTATCGTTTACTCCTTATGTCGCCGGCTATCTCAATCATTCCTATGATGGCACAACTCAAGAATCTTTATTTACTCCTAATTTCTCTGCCGGTGCAGATATGAAATACGGTATCAATGAGAGCTTTACTCTCGATGTCGCCTTGGTCCCCGACTTCGGTGATGTTCAATCCGATAACCTGGTTTTTAATATCTCCGCTTTCGAAATCTATTACGAAGAAAGACGCCCTTTTTTTACTGAGGGTACTGAATTGTTCAATAAAGCCAATCTGTTTTATTCCCGGAGAATAGGAAGTACTCCGGAACATTACGGACTTGCCTATGATCAACTCGATAGTATAGATTATATTACTAAAAATCCAACTAAACCTTATCTTATTAATGCGCTGAAAATTTCCGGGAGAACAAAAAAAGGCTTGGGTATTGGTCTTTTTAATGCGCTTACTGCTCCTTCCTTCGCGCAGATTCAGAACGACTCAGGCTACAGCAATCAATATGAGACTGAAAATTTCAGCAACTATAATGTGTTGGTGTTTGACCAGCAATTCTGGAGACATTCCTATGTCAGCCTGATCAACACCTCGGTAATCAGGTTCGGAGATTATACCGATGCCCTTGTTACAGGAACAGAGTTTAAGATCGCCGATAAAAATAATAATTATGGCGTTTCAGGTTCTGCGGCTATGTCACATCGCTTTCTCGATACTTTACTTCATGATAAGAGTTATGATAATGGTTATCGCTACAATATTTTCTTTGAAAAATTCAGCGGTAATTTTAAATTTGCCTTAGGGCAGAGAACAATCAGTAAATATTATAATATTAATGATATGGGCTTTGTCTACCGAACTAATTTTATAGTAAGTTCTGCCCGCGCTCAATACAATATTTTTAAACCAACCGGGCTGATGTTGAGAATGTGGTCCGGTTTGGAGTTTTCATACGAAAGACTTTATAACCCTTCTGTATTTACCAGAATTGCTGTAAATGGTAGCTGGGGAAGTACCCTCAAAAACTTTTTGACAATTGGGGCAGACTTTAAAGTGGAACCGATGGGATACCACGATTATTTCGAACCCCGGACTGATGGCCGATACTGGGCAAAACCTACCTGGTCAAGAATAGGATGCTGGTTTTCTAGCGACTATCGTAAGGTCTTTGCCCTCGATGGCAGGTTAAACTACCGCAGATTCTGGGGGACAGGTGCCTGGGCAGCATCCGATGTCATAGGAATCAATCTGCAGCCTCTGATACGTTTCAGCGACAACTTTAATATGACAATAGAAGGTGACCTGACAATCAGAAGGAACAGCCTGGGGTATGTAACAAAAACGTCAAACAGCTCAACGGCAGAGGACGATATTATTTTCGGTTCCCGATACCGTCAGGACCTGGAAACTACTGTTGCGGCTAATTATCTGTTCACCAATAAAATTTCTCTGACTCTAAGGGTAAGACATTATTGGGCAATTGTGGACTATAATCAGTTTTTTGTGCTGGGGCAGGAAGGAACAATGGATTATACAAATTATAATAATAATCATAACACCAATTATAATGCTTTCAATATCGACCTGATCTTTCGATGGCGTTTTGCTCCCGGGTCGGAAATAAATGTAGTCTGGAAAAATGCCGTGCTCGATTATGGTACTGCTCCCAACTACAACTATTTCAATAATTTTGGTGCTATGTTCGAATCAGGACAAAACAATCAGTTTTCTATCAAAGCATTATATTATCTTGACTTTTTTAAATTGTTCAAGAAGAAAAATCTTGGAAAAAGATTGGGCTGATCGGATAAAATGTACTGTCTTTATCCTTTTTTTAACTGCCTGTAATTTTAGGGCGTCCGGGCGTTACGTTTCGTAGCTCGCTGTCGCTCGGCCCTTCGGTCTGCTGCTGCTGGCCACCCGCTGATCTCCTCTATGCTCGTTCATACATCACTGACGCAAAAGATGGGAAGATGCTTTGATGCTATGACCAGAAAAACTCGGGATTGTGGTTTTTTGCAGAATGACAGGTACCCTCAAAACAGGAAAACTCAGCTTTAAAAGCTGCCTTTTTTATTCGAATTCTTTTAAGTTTCCTTCTTTTTTAAGTTAGTATAATTACTTATATCGATTTTTATAACTTTGATTGAATAATTTAACTGATCGATCGTATTTGATGCTGAAAATATCAGTTTTTGTTATTGCCCGATTAATACAATCATTCCGGAGACTGTTTTTTTTCAATTACCCTCTTTTTAAATTGTGTATTCTTCATCTAAAATTTGTACCTTTGCCTCTTTATTTATAATACTTTATTAAGAAGAAGAAAACCATGAAAGTTTCATTAAACTGGTTAAAACAATACGTTGAAGTTTCAGAATCAAAAGAGGTAGTCAGCGATATTCTTACCAATACAGGCCTGGAGGTTGAAGGTATGGAAAGTTACGAAAGCATCAAGGGCAGTCTCGCAGGTCTCGTGATAGGAGAGGTGCTGAGTTGTCAGAAACACCCCGGGGCAGACAAGCTTTCGGTTACTATGGTGGATGTTAAAGGAGAAAATCCGCTTCAGATTGTATGTGGTGCTCCCAATGTAGCAGCGGGCCAAAAAGTAGTGGTCGCTACTGTAGGAACTGTTCTCTATCCCGAAAATGGAGAACCTTTCAAGATCAAAAAAGGAAAAATCAGAGGGGAAGAATCCTGGGGAATGATTTGTGCTGAAGATGAAATCGGCCTTGGCAAATCTCATGACGGCATTATGGTTTTGAATGGCAATGCACATACCGGACAACCTGCCCTGGAATATTTTGCTGGTCAGGTAGTGTCAGATGTTGTCTATGAAATAGGCCTGACGCCCAACCGCTCAGATGCCACAGGGCATTTAGGTGCTGCCTTCGATCTCGCTGCAGCACTTAAGACAAACTATAAAAATCAAGGCGAATTCAAAAAACCTGATGTCAGTGCCTTTAATGTTCAGAACAATAATCTTGAAATTAAGGTCAGTATCGAAAACGCTATGGCCTGCCCGAGATATTCAGGCCTTTGTATCGAAGGGGTAACAATTCAGGATTCCCCGGCTTGGATGCAACAGCACCTGAAAGCAATCGGTGTGGAACCCAAAAACAATATTGTAGATATTACCAACTATGTCCTGCACGAAACGGGGCAGCCACTGCATGCCTTCGATTATGATCAGATTGCGGGGAATAAAGTGATCGTCAAAAACCTGGCAGATAAAACTAAGTTTAATACACTCGATGAGGTAGAAAGGGAATTAAGCAGTGAAGACCTGATGATTTGCGATGGAAACAATGAGGGTATGTGTATCGCAGGGGTCTTCGGAGGAGTGAAATCAGGCGTTTCTGATAAAACCACTAATATTTTTCTGGAATCTGCCTTTTTTAACGCTATC
>CAJQOX010000343.1 GCA_905480075.1 uncultured Aureispira sp.
GAAGTTTTTGGAAGAAGAAGCAGGTTTGTTGCAAAAGGTCCCGCAATATATGATTGCTTCCTACCTCGGTATGACGCCTGAGACATTAAGCAGAATCAGAAAAAAACTTTCAAAAAAAGCTGCATGACTCTTAATTCAAAAAAATCATTCTAAACTAAAAGTTATACCACAAAAAACCGATATCATGTTATATACAATATTCTCTTTAATAGCCACCCTCTCATTCAAAAAATTCCTTTGTTACATTTACAGTTAATTTACACATAATCATCCTCATGCAAATTTTATTTATCATATTAAGAGGTATAAAATTATAGAAACCTTATCTGTTTATAAAAAGAACAATAGAAAAAACCATCCCAGGTTCCAGCCCAATTCCAAGTACTTTTATTCAGAAAAAATCAAAGAAAGCCTACTTATAATTCAAATAAATAAAGAAGAAAGTAACAAATTAAGAAGTGCTGCAATAAATAGATATCTTTATATAAATCAATCACCTGAATTTATGCAGAAAATTTTATTCACCTTATTTTTTTACATTTCCAGCCAATTTTGTTTTGCACAACAAGAAAAACCCTTCACAAGCCTTGAACTCTTTCAGCAGGCCGAACAGTATCGGATTGCCTTTAAAAACGACAGTGCTGAACATATTCTCGAAAAAACAATAATCAAGTTAGAAGAACAAGGAGAATTATACACGGAATTCGGATTAGAGGTACTTCAGAAAAGAGCCTTTGTTCAGGAATGCCGGAATAAGGACAGAACAGCAATAAGGAGTATAATTTCTGTTATAGAAATTTCTTTAGAATACAAAAAATATGGCATATTGGCAGAAGCCTGGATTTCGAAGGCCCGTTTACATGAAAAGATTCAAGACTTCAAAAATTGCCTTAGTAGCCTGAATGAGGCAGCAAGTCTAATAAGAAAAAATAAGATCGACAGTCTGAAGTCCCGGTATTTTATACGTCGTTCCTCTTATTTCAGGGTATCTTTTACCCCCAACCCTGACAGTTCAATGCATTATGCACATAAAGCACTGAATTGGAGTATAAAAACCAGGAATAGAGAAGATGCGGCTGTAGCACATATGTTATTGGGTATCTTGTATTCAAAATCTTCTTTTGTGGATTCAAGGTATCATTTAAAAGAAACAGTAAAAACATTCTGGAAAAACGGCGATAAAACCGGACTAACCGCGATGATGAATAATCTTTCAAGACTTTACCTGCACAATGGTTTTATTGATTCCGCCTTTATCTATAATGATTCCACAATATTGATAAGCAAAAACACCCCTGACAAGGATGATTGGTTCAGCGCCTACAAAACCCGTTCAGAGATTTATGAAAAGATCAACAAGCCTGACTCTGTAATATACTATCTTAAAAAACATTATAGTATGCAGCAGGAATACAGAGAGAATAAAATGCGGGTAGATGTAGCAAAAATAAATTCTCAGTATCAGTCTGAAAAGAACAAAAGAACGATTTCGGAACAAGCACAGAAGATAAAAGCCGAACATGATGAAATTATTTTTTTGGTATCAGTGATTAGTTTTCTCATTTTGTTGGGGCTGATATTAATATATTTTTATTACCGGTTGAGAAAATCAAAACGAAGAACAGAAAAACTATCTGAGATAGTACATCAGATAAACGGTGACCTGAGTGAATCGCTCAGAGAAAACAAGACCCTGCTAAAAGAGGTACATCACCGGATAAAGAATAACCTGCAGATAGTGATATCGATGTTGGAATGGTATGCTATAGAAGAAAAAAGCAGTATTGTTACCAATAATTATAAGGCCCTTGTAAACCGGGTCAACAGCATTGCGTCGATACACGAACTGATGTACAAGAAAGATGAACTGAAAGATATCGGATTGATCAATTATATAGAAACCCTTTGTAATTACATTAAAAAGTCGATGAGTGATGACAGCCTTAGCTTTGATTTACAGAGTCAGGATTTAAAATTTAATATGCAAACATTAATTCCGTTGGGGATACTCATCAATGAATTGGTAACAAACAGTGTCAAGCACGGTAGGATCAATGGAAAAAATCTGGCTATTACTATAAAAATAAACCCGAAAGAGGAAGGTTATCTTCTTCATTATAAAGACAACGGAAAAGGGTTGCCCACTGAAGAGAAACTAAAAAACTCAAAAAGCATGGGATGGTATCTGATAAGGTCAATGCCCCGGCAATTGCAGGGAACTGTAAAAATGAGTAATAACGGGGGGGCTGTATTTGATATATTTTTCCGGGAACAGTTAAATTGAAGTAATATTATTTAAAATAAGAAGATGGTTTTTTACCGAAAAGCGCTTCATAGTTTTTGGAAAAATTTCGTGAAGTCCCAAACCCTGAAGCATTGGCAACTTCTCTTACTGTTTTATACGTTTTATTTTCCAATAATTTCCTGGCATATTGAAGTCTTACATCTTTAATAAAATTGAGAGGTGTCATACCTACCCTCAGCTTCATGAATCTATAGAGTTGCCTTTTTGACACTACCATTTTTCTGGCAAAAACATCAACATTAAATTCAAGGTCATCAATATGATCAAAAATAATTTTTTCGGCTTCTTTAAGTTTTATTTTATCCTCATTAGATTGTTTCAGTTTATTTGAGTCGGAGGGTTTATACTTTTCTGATTTTTTAATGTTTTTTTCATTAAACCACCCCTTTTTTTGTTTTTCTTCCCATAGTTGACGAATGGAATAATTAGCAAGTAGGTTTTTTATACGAATAAGTAATTCCTCTACTGAGAATGGCTTAAGAAGGTACTCATCAACACCAGTACTGAGGGCTTTTATTTTATTTTCATCACCTGACATTGCTGTAAGGACAATAATAGGGAAGTTGATCCCCCAACTTGTAGATTTTATATATTTAATGAATTCAAAACCATCCATTTCAGGCATCATAAGATCGGTAATAATCAAATCGAAATAATTATTTTTTTGAGACAGGATTTCTACTGCAACTCGACCATTTTCAGCAAGTGATACCTCATAATTTCCTGAAAGGAAACTTTTAACGAATTCTCTCATTGAAGGGTGATCCTCAACAAAAAGAATCTTAGATTTAACTTTTGCAGGTTGGTTAGAATAATATTTAGACGAGAAATCAATAGCGGAGGGTATTTTGAAGTTTTTATTATTAACCTCAGCTAATTTAGCTTCTAATTCAAACCAAAAGAGAGAGCCCTTATTCAAAGTACTTTTAACAAATATTTTGAAGCCATGCAGTGCTGCTAATTCTTTGGAAATAGATAAACCTATTCCTGATCCGGAAAAGAAAGAATCATTATTTAATCTGGTCTGATAGAACCTGTCAAAAATAAATGGTAAATCATCCTTGTGAATACCTTTTCCGCTGTCTTCAATTTCTATTCTAATTTTTTTATTATTTAAAGAAACAGTTAAGCTGACAATACCGTCATTTTCAGTAAATTTAAAAGCATTTGAGAGTAAATTATTTATAATGTTTTCAATTTTTCTTGAGTCAAATAATAATACTATATCCTTATCAATATCATAGTTAAGATTAAAAATAATATTTCGATATAAGGTCTGAATTTTAAAAAGAGAATAAATGTCAAAAATAAAAGTGTAAAGGTGATTGGGTTTCTCAAATAACTTTAAATTATCAGTACTGATTTTTGCAAGATTTAAAATATCATCGATAAAAAATAAAATCTTCTCACTATTATCAAGAACCAAGGATAATGATCTCCTGACATCTACTTCATTAAACTTTTCATCGGATAAACTTAAAAGGGTCGAGACGGGTTCAGAGATAAGACTCAATGGGGTTCTTAACTCTTCTGATATTTTGATAAGAAAATCTGATTTTATCTTTACATTTTCCAAAGCTTTTTCTCTGGAAAAAGTTAATTCTTTTTTATATTTCACCTCCGACCTTTTAAGTCTGATATTTTGAATTACAGTAGATAATGATGTTATAAAAGGTTCAAGTAATTGAAAAGTATTTTTATCATAGGGAACATTTTTTTGTAATGAAATCACTCCAATTATTTCTTTATTTTTTTTTATTGGGATTAATAAATTGTATTCTACCAAACCCTCAAAATCATCTATAGGTTTTTCTACAAATAAACAATCATTTTTTTCAATCATATCAAAAATAAATGCATGCCTACCACTTATCTCAAGCCATTCATTACAATTGTTTTCATGAAACAACCTATCATCCTCGCTCCATAATGGATTGCAAATTGAAAAAATTCTGATTTCAGGGCTATCATTAAAATTGACAATCTCCCCTATAAAAGCTAATTCAGAAGAAGTAAGTTCTATAATATCATGTAGTAATAAACTGAAAGAATCTTTGAAATTTTCTCCTTTTAGATAAGTATCCTGAAATTCTTTAAGCGTCTCCAAAAAATAATTTTGGTACTCAAGTTCAGAAACAGCAAGGTCCAGTTCATAAGAAGAATCCTCCGCTTTTTCTTTTTCTAGTCTAAACCTTGTATTAATTGTCTTAATAACAAAAGTAACCAGAAAAGAAGTTGTAAAAAGGACAAATCCAGTATTTAAAAAGATAAAACCTCTGTCTTTTATGCCATTAACTTCTAATAAGTTATAATGCTCAAACAAAATAGCACAACAAATAGTCGCCCCGGCAACAATAGCTATCTTGTAATGTTGGTTCTTATTGTCAAAACCGAAAAAAGTAATGAACATAGTGAACATAATCCCTAAAGAAGGCCCATTTAATCCATTGAATTCAAACCATAAAAAAAATAAAAGACTAAGAACTACTAAAACAAAAGGCCAGAAAAGATAGGAGAATAAGCCTTTATATTTGGATAAATAATAGAACATTAGAAATAAAACAATAGAAATAAAACAAATAGTTATATAATTATTACTAAAGTTAAATAAATAGGAAAAAAATAACTGAATTGTAATAATAATGGAACAGATTATACAGGTCCAGTTAAAAAAATCATTTGTAGAAATAGCATGATGCTCTTTATTTATTTTTTTATTATTCATAATATTATACAAAAAATGATGATGGTGTTTTCCCAAACCTATCGAAAAAAACTTTCCTGAAGTGTCTGACTGTTATAAATCCAGAAGCATTACAAACCGCTTCGACAGAATTTAAGGATTCATTTTCCAGTAATCGGCGAGCATACTGCAATTTAATCTCTTTGATAAACTTCAAAGGTGTTATCCCTAAGTTTTCATGAAAAAACCTATGTAGATTTCTTTTACTCATATTTAACTCTTTTGCAAGATCATCAATAGAAAAGTTAACATTTCTAATATTATTTTCAATAATTATTTTTGAATTATCAATTTTAATATTTTCTGAAAATATTAAATTATTGGTTTCATCCTCAGAAGAAGTATTATCACCCTCAGAAGAAGTATTTTCTGATTCCCAAAGTAAACGTATTCTGTAATTGGCGATAATATTTTTTATTCTGATTAATAATTCTTCAACAGAAAATGGTTTAATCAGGTAATCGTCCACACCTAAATTAAAAGCATTTATTTTATTTTCATCCCCAGCCATTGCCGTTAAAACAATAACAGGAATATTCTTGTCCGGATAACTTTTTTTAATTTGTTCTATAAGTTCAAAACCGTTCATCTGTGGCATCATAATATCTGTAATGACCAACTTAATCTCAGAAGCCTTTTCATTAAGAATATCAATAGCCACAACCCCGTTTTCGGCCATTAATACATGATAGGAATCTTTAAGAAACTCGAATAAAAAATCTCTCATTGACTGATGATCTTCTACTATAAGTAAGGTATCTTTATCTGATATAAGCTTTGGTTTATTATCCTCAAAAGGATCAATGGCATATAGATCCTTAATCTCTGAATTCTGATAAAAAGCATTATTTTTTAATAATAAAAAACTAAATACCGATCCTTGATTCAAAGTACTCCTGACCTTAATTTTGAATCCCATCAAATTTGCTAATTCTTTCGATAGGGCCAGGCCTACGCCTGTTCCTGAAAAAATTGATTTTTCTGAGTCACTAGTCTGATAAAACCTATCAAAAATATGAGGTAAATCATCTTCATGAATCCCAATACCCGTATCTTTGACCTGAAACCGAATAAATTCTCCTTCTTCAAAGACCGATAAATTTATCTGTCCGCCTTCTTTTGTAAATTTAAAAGCATTTGAGAGTAGATTATTGATAATATTTTCAACTTTTCTGTAATCAAAACTCAATACCAAGTCATGCCTTAGATTAAAATTAAAAGAGAAGTTAATCTTTCTATAAAGCGTTTGAATCTTAAACAAAGAGAAAATCTGTAAAACAAAATTATAAACATTAATGTCAGAATTATTTATCCCCAGCTTGTTTGAACTTAGTTTAGATAAGTTGAGAATATCTTCTACAAAAAGGAGAATTTTTTTTGAGTTATCCATGGCAACTGATAAAGAATTTCTGATCTCACCAGGAAAAAAACCTCCCTTTTCCTTTCTTAAAATAGAGGTAACGGGACCTATTATAAGAGAAAGTGGCGTACGTAATTCGTGAGAAATATTGGTAAGAAATTGAGTTTTCAGTTTTACTGTTTCAACTGCTGACTCTTTTGAAACTTCCAATTCCTTTTTATATTTCTCTTCATCCCTTTTCAATTTTGAATTTTGAAGAATTGTAGAGTATATCGATACTGAATGACTTAAGAGTTCTATATCATCTTCGCCATACTGATTTGGCTTATTAAACAATGCAATCATAGCAATTAATTTTCTATCACTTAAAACAGGATACAAAACAAAAGAATGTATGGTAGAATTATTAAAAAATGATATTAATTCAGGATCTGAAACTAAAATGCTTTTTTTATCAATTAAATAGTCAAGATATTGCTTCAGATTAAGATATTGAATCCAGGTCAAATAATTCTCATTGTAAAAAAGTCGTTCTTTCTTTTTCCAACTTTTATGATCAATCGCATTAAATATATAATTTTCCTTATCATCATTTCCGATTTCACACATTAAACCAAATTGACTATCTGTTTTTTTAATCAGAAAACCAATCATGTTAAAACAGGTATTATTAATATTTTTTTTCAGTAAAAAATCAGTTTGAAAATCTTTCAAAGTAATAAGAAAATCTCGTCTTTTTTCTATTTCAATTTTAGTTTTTAAAAGTTTTTTATTTTTAAAAATCGCCTGATTTTTTTTTCTCTCATATTTAAGCTGTATGAATTTAACTAATTCTACAACAATAACCATAAATGAAAAAACAAGAACAATTTTATTGCTGGAATTAAAAATTTTTGAGGGAAAAGGAAGGACAAGGTTTTCAAAAAAATATCCACAAATAAAAGTTATACATTGAAAAAAAATACAAAAACCCATGATATAATAGGATTGATCATTTTTATCCAAGGCAACAAAAACAAGTAATGAAACTAATGCAACTATTAAATATGGCCCATCAATGCCATTCAATAAAAAATAAAAAGAGGAGATTATAAACTGTGAAAAAAAAATGAACAGCCAGAAAACATATTTAAAGTTATACTTTCTGAATAAAATCGAAAACGATGAAACAAATACAATAATTGCCAAATCAGCAATATTAACAATATTGTCTATTCCAAAAAGTAAATTTGAAACCAAATGAAGTAATGCAGCACAAGTGCTGAAAAAAAATAGTTTGTTGAAGAGAGAAATAGTCAAATCATCTGAATCATCAGCGGGCAACTCCTTTTTCATCTTAAAATAAGATTTCTAAAATAAAATTAATTTTCATTGTTTTTTACTTAAATAACAACAATTAATGTAAATAAAGATATAAAATGGATAAAATAAGACCCAAAACAAACAATTTGGCAAGAATGGACATTGAATTGGCAAAAATGAACACCTCAAATTAAAATTAATACTGCATATTTGTTGTAGAAGTTAAAAAGATATAAATGATATAAATGATTTAAGGGGGGCCTTAACGGGCCTGATTGGGGTGCGTGAAGGGGGTTTTGCGTACCCCGCATTTTTGCTTCCCCCCGGAGCAAAACTCTTCAAGCATAATTTTATTCAAGAGTGTTTATTCATAATATACACTCTTTTTTTTGTCAGAAAGTATTATTTTTAATAAAATTCTGATTAATGTACTTGATATCTTATAGCGAAACCCTGCAATTACTTATACATTATTCCTTTCATTTTATAGTCCCTTTTATTTTTTCCTTTATATTTTTTCGAAAAGAATGGAAAAAAAAATCCTTGATTATGACGGGAACAATTCTTGTTGATCTAGATCATTTAATGGCAACTCCCATTTTTGATCCTGAAAGATGTAGTGTAGGCTATCACACTTTGCACAGTTATACTGCCATTTTTATCTATTTTCTTATGCTATTCCCACCCAAAAGCAGAATAGTAGCTATCGGACTGCTTTTACATATGTATACAGATTTACAGGATTGCTTTATTGGTGAATATATACGCAGCTTGAACTAAACAGCCTGTCTGTTAACAGACAAACTATTTAGTTTCAGCTACCTAACCTTTCAAAACTGCCAAAGGAGTCAATTTGACGACGATTTCAGCCAGGTCTTTTTGATTATCCATCACTATATCGATGTCTTTATAGGCACCTGTAGCCTCATCAAGGTCGGAGGCATGACGAATTGCATGGATAACCCCTTTTCTATTCAGCAATTTAATTTCCTCTTCAAGATTTAGTTGACGTTGCGCAGCCTTACGGCCTAACTTTCGTCCTGCACCATGTGAACAGGATTTGAAGGATTGTTCATTGCCAAGGCCTTTAACAATATAAGAATTTGAACCCTGAGAACCCGGAATCATACCCAATTCATTGGTATAAGCTCTTGTAGCCCCTTTACGATGAACCAGGACATTTTCCCCAAAGTGATTTTCCCAGGCTGCAAAATTATGTGATTTATTAATAATTTCATCACATTCAAATTCGCCAACAACATCTTTCAGCGCTTCAATCATACGTGTCATCATCAACTTTCGGTTTGCCAGAGCATAATCGATACAATAATTCATTTCAACTATATAATCTCTTGCCTCTTTTGTCTCTACAGGCAAAAATGCCAATTCCATTTTTTTTGTTACTACTGAATGAAAACGCTGATTGATGCGTACTGCAAGGTCATTATAATGTTTTGCAACAGTATAGCCCAAAGCACGCGAACCTGAATGAATCATTATCCAGATATATCCATAAGACCCTTTCTGAATTTCAATAAAATGGTTTCCTCCACCAAGCGTACCCAATTGTTTGGCACCTTTAGTAAAGGCTCGGGAAACAATCTCAAGTTTTTCATGCCCTTCAGGCATTAATGCTAAATCCTGTGCCTCTTCGTGCCAATTGAAACCCAAAGGTATCAGGGTACGAGCTATTGCCAGCGTCTTTTTTAGTTCGTCCTTAGTAATTGAGGGCAGATTGGTACGCATGGCACACATTCCACAACCAATATCAACACCTACCGCATTAGGTACAACAACTCCTTTTGTGGCAAGAATTGAACCAATTGGCATGCCGTATCCCTGATGTGAATCGGGCATAATTGGTATATGTTTGAATGCAAAGGGAAGGTTAGCCAGGTTTTTGGCCTGTGACAAAGCTCCGTCTTCCAAATCTGATAACCATAATTTGATGGGCAACTTTTCTGTTGAAACTACTTTTTTCATGATTTTATTAATTTTTCATGTTATTAATATATCAAAGGTGTAATACTACTACGCAACCTTATTGCGCAGAATAAAAATTCTTTATAAAAAATAGAATCAACTTAATTTTATAGCTAAAAAAGACTAAATTTTTAATCTTATTGTTAATCTACAGTATATTTTAATCGGCATATAGTGATATTACATGAAGGCAAAGTATATTTAAGCTTAGGTATGCAGGATACCGTTATTAAAACTATACTAATGGAGAAAATAATTTCAACGCTGTTGGCAATTTTTATTGCAAGTCCCTTGTTCTGTCAGGATTTTTACGATATTAAAACAGTGCACGATATAAATATTGTGTTTTCAGAAGCAAACTGGGATCAGTTGCTAGATGATTATCATGCCGTTGATACCGGTGGACGGCTGATTGCAACAGTAATTATAGATGGTGTGACTTACGACAGCTGCGGAGTAAAATACAAGGGAAACAGTTCTTATGGCGCAAACAGAGACAAAAACCCTTTTAATATAAAACTGAACTACATTAAAAATCATAATATTGAAGGCTATGAGACTTTAAAACTAAATAATATCTGGAGGGACCCTAGTCATGTCAGGGAAGTGCTGGGTTATGAAATTGCCAGAAAATATACTACCGCACCACAGGCAAACTATGCTAATGTATCTGTAAACGGGGAATTAAAAGGGCTGTATATTAATGTTGAAACTGTAAATAAAGATTTTATCGAACGGCATTATTACGAAAGAGAGGGTACTTTTTTGAAAGGAGAAACTGTTCCGGGGCCTGCAGCACCGGGTTGTCCTATCGGTTTAGGTATCTGGGCTTATCTGAATAATGATACAAGTTGTTATGACAAATATTTTGAACTGGAATCAGATTATGGTTACGAAGACATCCGGAATATGCTGGATACCTTCAATAATTACCCCGCATCAGTTGAAGAGGTTTTGAATATCGATCGTCATATCTGGGCCTTGTCCTATGACAACGCTTTGGCAAATCTTGACGCTCCGGTTAATATTGCACATAATTATTACCTCTACAGAGATTTAAACAACAGATTTAATCATATTATCTGGGATGTAAATTTGTGTTTCGGTACTTTTTTGAATGGGGTAGGTACTCCGGGGACGTTGGTCGGAATGCAACAATTAAGCCCATATTACCACAATCTGTCTGTTTATCAGATAATAGAGAAGGTTTTGGCCAATTCCACCTATAAAAACATGTACTTTGCCCACATCAGAACAATAATGGAAGAAAATATAGCAAATAATGACTATATAGACCGGATAGATACTATACAGGCAATGATAAATTCTCACGTTCAGGCAGATACCAATAAATTCTATACCTATCAGCAGTTTCTGGATTCTAAGGATGTTACAGTTGACAACCGTTTCTGGGGCTTACGTCAATTGATGGATGGAAGGAACACCTACCTGACGGGATTGCCGGAACTGACCGCTACCCCGCCCGCTATCAGCAATATAAACTTCAACCCGGGAGTGGTTCTGGCAAACAGTACCGTTGCCGTGACGGCTTCTATAAGCAATGCAACCTATGCTTACATTGGCATCAGACACAGCATTACAGGCCGATTTATCAAGACAGAGCTCTTTGACGACGGCCTGCACAACGATGCAGCGGCAGGTGATGGAATATACGGTGCTGACATTTCAGTAAAAGGTTCGGATCTGCAGTATTATATATATGCCGAGAATGCCAATGCTGGTATGTTTTCACCGGAACGGGCTGAGTATGAATTTCATACACTGGAAATTGAGAAAAATGTTGTTATCAATGAGGTCATGGCTATAAATTATTCCACTGCCGTTGATCAGAACTTTCAGTTTGATGACTGGATAGAATTGCATAACAACAGTACTGCTGATATATCTCTGGATAAATATTATCTGAGTGATAATGTACTGAATCTAGGCAAATGGCAATTTCCGGCAGGAACTACGATTGGGTCAGGAGGCTATCTGATCGTATGGGCAGATGAAAACGGTTCACAAAGTGGCTTGCACTGCTCCTTCAAACTGGCCGGGACCGGTGAGAATATTTTCCTGGTGGATTCTTCCATGAATATTGTCGATGAAATTTC
>CAJQOX010000344.1 GCA_905480075.1 uncultured Aureispira sp.
GTAGTTTTATGGATCCGTCCACCATTGCCTCTGACAAGACTTTCCTGATTGTTTCGAATTCTGTCCCAACCTGAAGCATAAATCGTATTCGAATCAAAGGGATCCATCACTAAATCAATCACGCCTGTCTGATTGGACAAAAATAATATCTGTGTCCAGTTGGCCCCACCATCTACAGATTTATACAAGCCCCTGTCCGTATTGCGTTCATAATGTTTTCCCATGGCAGCAGCATAAAGGACATTTGAATTGCTGGGATCAATAATAATTTTAGAGATGATGGCCTGGGCACTTAAGCCAATATTTACCCAGGTGTTTCCCCCATCCGTACTTTTATAAATTCCATCTCCAATATGAGGTAACCCGGAGATATTATGGTCGCCGGTTGCGGCATAAATTATACTGGAATTATTAGGGTCAATTACAATATCACTAATGGCTAAATAAGCAAAGTTATCTGAAATAGCAGTCCAGTTAAGTCCTCCATCAATAGTTTTAAAGATTCCTCCTGTTGAAGATCCCGTATATATAATATTGTTATTTACAGGGTCAACAGCAACCGTATTGATTCTTCCACCCGGATCATTTGGCCCCTCAAGAAGCCAATTGCTGGTATTGGAAGTTTTTTGAAGTTGCTGCCCTGTAATGTCATTTTTTACCTCTGTCAAAACATTGTTATAGGCCTCAAAATCGAATTTTGAGTCAGGATAACTACGTTGAAAAAAAAATTGCTCAAAGGGATAACTTTTTTTTGTCAACTTATCTTTTTCCCCCTTTTCTATTGAAAGCGGCTTAAATTCCTCGTGTAAGCTTATTAAAATAAATCCAAAAAGGGAAATCAATAATAAGCTGAACAGAATACTTTTTTTCATTATCTAAAATTTAGTTTTAAATATATCTTTTATGATAATGCATTTATTAAGAAAAGCAAATTTTATTTTCAAATTTTATTTTTATAAACCTATACAATATGTATACATTTAACAATTAAAATGTATTTGGCAATCAAAAATTATTAATTTTGATTTACCTTACTAGTATATTAGTAAAGATTAAACATATTAAAATCAAGAACTCCAAGACTACTCTTTAACAAAAGGAAGTACTTCCTGATAAGAATCAGTTTGTAGATCTATAAAAAACATACCCTGAGGTAATGCTGAAGTATTTACATTGAATAGTTGCCCGGGATTATTTCTTTTTTCTTCCAACATTACCTGACCGAGGGCATTATAGATTTTGAGATACAAGAAAGAATTCACTGAAAACTGCATAGATACAGTCAGGTTATTTTTTGTAGGATTCGGATAAATCTCCGTTGCTTTCTGATCATCACTAAGCATAGAAAATGAAGTAAGAGTATCTTTTTCACTCATAATCATGAGACCGCCTCTTCCTGTACCGAGGATATAATCTAATTTAGAATCATTGTCGAAATCCATGACAGCTATGTCGGTATATTTACCCTGATAAATATCTTTTACCTTTACAGAAAGAGTATCATAAACACCATAAATATCATTATCAATATTCCCGAGATGAATGATGTTGCCGGTCTGATGACCGATAAAGAGCTCATAAGCCCCATTATTGTCATAAACAAAGGGCATTGCATTTCGGCTTCCTGCATTCTGAACGGAATAGCCCCCTAAATTAGTTGTGTTGGGAGTAGGAGAAAAATTGGGGATGGTATTTGAACCTCCATTTTCAAAATAATGAATTGTACCTGAATACTGTCCAATAAGCAGGTCCAGATCATTATCACGATCCAGGTCTACCAAAAAAGGTGCTGAGGCATCCCCCACATCAATACTTTTATAATTTTGTTGGGGTGTAGCCCAAACCGCAGGATTTCCTGCCCCTGCAGTATTTTCAATATAAACGACCGATCCATCCTGTGCCCCACACATCATATCCAAATCTCCATCACCATCAATATCGCCAAAGGTGGGATGCAGGCCATTGAGGAACAAAGAACTGAATCCTCCATAATCTCTGCTGATAATATTGAATGCAGGGGAAGTGACAGTACCGGTGTTTTCAAGCAGGGCCATGCCATAATCAAAGCCACCACCAACTTTCGGACGGCCAAAACCACCGATAAGAATATCATTTAAGCCATCTGCATTATGATCAAAAACCGCCGGGAAGGCACGATGTCCTACATCGAGCATTTCACCAACGAGAAAATCCTTTTGTTGGAAATCAAATACCATATTATTATTTGATGCTGTATTCTCATAAAACCATACAACAGAATCCATTATTGATTCTCCGATTCCTGTTTCGGATGGACAGGCAAGCATATCGGTAATACCATCATTATTTACATCCAGAAAATAAGTAGAAACGAAGGAATATATATCTACAGGCTGATCGTAGGATGGAAAATGATAATCCTGCGAATTGATAAGTGTTGTATCGTTAATATCTATCCCGCTGACCATGTTGACATTTTTGTAAGTTACACCTCCCAGGGCCAGGTCTTTCACATTATCACCATTAAAATCAACGGTAGTAAGATTAGCACCTATATGTCTGCCATTCCGTGAATCTCTTAAATAACTATTGCCTTCTGCTGGCCTTGCATTATACCATTGATTATTATAACATGAATCGGCAGAAGGGCTGAAATTCACAATAGAACTATCTCCGGTTTCTTCAAACTGTCCCCAGCATTCATTGGCCAGTTCAAAATCGAGAGAATCACAGTTATTACCGTCCTCCACAGAGGTATTTCGGTACCAGAAAATATTTTTGGGAAAACAAATATCAAGGGTAAAAGCAAGGATATCCAAATCACCATCGCCATCGATATCATCTATTGCCGGAAGGTCGGTATTATAAAGAAACATTTTATAGAGGCCAAAACCTGCATTATCGTATTTCAGTTGATTGTTTACCAAAGTAAACTGAATAGTGTCATTGGCATCATAACTACCTTTCCATACAGCCAATCCAACGCCCTGTCCCCATACCACATACATTCCAAAAATATCCTGAATACCATCACAGTTATAATCGCGAAAGAGCATAAAATTCAGTGCTTCTTCAGGCATACGGGACATATATTCGGGAGCAAAGTGATAATCAACTAAGCCTGCTGTTCCTCCGTTGATAAAGGTAGACGCTACATCACCTTCCCGGTCATAAGAAACAAGGTCCATAATGCCGTCATTATTCAAATCCAATTCGGAAAACTGAGGTAAATTCATTCCTCCGGCCCAGGCATTTCGATAGGTTGTAGAGTTCTCGGTCAAAACAGCCGGCATCGGAACATATTGGGAATAAATCAGATTAAGATAAAAACTGAAAGAAAAGCAAAGTATAATTCTCAAATTCATACCAACAGATATTAAAAAAAACTTAGTAAATAAATTAGATGAATAAAGATACAAATTAAAATAATTATAAATATAGGGGCTTCATAAATTAGAAATAAATAAATATTGTCAGTTTTTAAAAAAAGAAAAAACCTGATGATAATTATCCGCATGGATATCCAGAAAATAAAGCCCTGTATTAAGTGATGAAATATCTATATTTAAATCAGATTTTGAATCAATAGTTGAAAGACTCATAAGCGATTGGCCTAAAGTATTAACGATTTCAAATTGCATATTGTTTAAAAAAGTATTACTTGTCATTTTTACAGTAATAAAATGACCCGCAGGATTGGGAAATACTTGTAAAAGTTCTTGAGTTTCTTTTTTTAAAGTATAGGAAGTAAGTGTATCCTTTTCACTCATGATCATAAGTCCTCCCCTGCCGGTTCCGAGTAAATAATCAAGTTTGTTATCTTTATCGAAATCCATTACTGCAATATCGGAATATTTACCCTGATAAAAATCATGTAGCTTTTCAGATAATGTATCATAAACACCATAAATATCATTATCAATATTGCCCAGATGAATAAAGTTGCCGGTCTGATGTCCGATAAACAATTCATAAGCACCATTATTATCATAGACAAAAGGCATCGCATTTCTACTACCTGCATTTTGAACAGAATAGCCCCCCAAATTAGTAGAATTGGGTGTTGAAGAAAAAGCAGGAGTGGTATTAGATCCATTATTCTGAAAATAATAAATCACTCCGGAATATTTACCTACCAGCAAATCCAGATCATTGTCCCTGTCAAGGTCTGCAAGAAAAGGAGCAGAGGCATCTCCAACATCAATATTTTTATAATTGGTCTGTGGAGTAGCCCATACAACAGGATTACCAACCCCTGCAGTGTTTTCAATGAATATAATTGTGCCATCCTGTGCCCCACACATCATATCAATATCGCCATCATTATCAAGATCACCGAATGTTGGATGAAGACCATTAAGAAAAAGAGAAGACAGACCGGCATAATCTCTGGAAACAATATCGAAGGCGGGGTTAGAAAGGGTCCCTGTATTCTCCAGTAAAGTCATACCATAATTAAACCCTCCGTTGACCTTTGGGCGTCCGAAACTACCTACAAGAATATCATTTAAGCCATCTGCATTATAATCAAAAACAGCAGGAAAGGCACGAAGCCCCACATCAAACATTTCTCCAACCAGAAAGTCTTTTTGTTGAAAACTGAAAAACATATTGTTATTTGAAACAGTATTCTGATAAAACCATACAACGGAGTCCTGTACAGCCTCACCAATCCCTTTTTCAGATGGACAAGCCAGCATATCAGTAATTCCATCATTATTAACATCCAAAAAAAAAGTAGATACAAAAGAATAAATATCTATAGGCCTGTCATAGGATGGAAAATGGTAGTCCTGTGTGTTAATCAGTACACTGTCATTGATCTCAACACCACTGATCATATTTACATTTTTAAACATGACACTACCAAGTGCCATATCTTTAACATTATCCCCATTAAAATCCAGACTTGTAAGATTGGCACCTATATGTCTGCCATTTCTGGAATTTCTGGAATAATCATCTCCTGAAATGATTGAATTATAATTCGCATTGTTGTAACAGGAATCTACTGAAGGACTAAAATTTATTATAGAACTATCTCCGCTTTCTTCAAACTGCCCCCAACATACATTTTCCAATACAAAATCAAGAGAATCACAGTTATTCCCATCCTCCACAGAGATGTTTTTATACCAGGAAACATTAAAGGGGAAATCCACACCGGAATTAAAAGCAAAAATATCCAAATCTCCATCACCATCTATGTCATCAATAGCCGGAAGGTCGGTATTAAAAATAAACATGGTATAAAGCCCCCAACCGGAATTATCGTATTTAAGTTGATCTTTAACCCTGACAAACTGTATCGTGTCATTTACATCATAAGATCCTTTCCATACTGTCAAAACAATTCCATACCCCAAAAGGTCATGCATACCAAAAATATCCTGAATACCATCACAGTTATAATCGCGAAAGAGCATAAAATTCAGTGCTTCTTCAGGCATACGAGACATATATTCAGGGGCATAATCATAATCTACAAGACCGGCAGTACCACCATTAATAAAAGTGGACGCCACATCTCCTTCCCGGTCATAGGAAACAAGGTCCATAATACCGTCATTATTTAAATCTACTTCGGAAAACTGAGGTAAATTCATTCCGCCTGCCCAGGGCATAGCATAGGTTTTTCCATTTTCAGTTAAAGGAAAAGAACTCGGACTATATTGAGCGTGTAATGCATTAAAAACAAAAAGGTAGTAAAAGAAGAGTAAAATTTTATTTTTCATAAAGAAGAATTAAAAACAGAAGATCATTTCCTGATAATTTTTTTTATAAAATTTCCTTCATTGTTCTGAATAGTCAATATATAGGTTCCGGCAGCTAAATCGAACAGATTCAGTTTAGTTTCTTTATTTACCCAAATAGTTTGACTAAAAATCATTTTTCCTAATAGATCGGTAATTTGAAAAGAAACTTCTTCATTGATAACGTTGAAAAATAGAATATTGATGCTACCCTCACTTGGATTTGGAAAAATAATTAAGGATTTGCTATTTTCTGCAACTGAATTAACAGAAACCAGGAAATGTTCAGAAAACAACTGAAGCCCTCCCCGTTTGTTTCCCATTAGAATTTCAAAGGATCCGTTATTATTAATATTGGAAATTGCAAGAACAGACTCCTCTCCTACATCAATAGAATCCAACACATTATTAACTCTGTTAAATATTCCGGAAAGATTGCTGTCGACATTATTATATAGCCAGATTTCACCTGTTTCATTGCCAACAAAAAAGAAAAATTCACCACCATGATCTATTAAATGAGGAGCCGAGTTTCCCTCAATAGTTCCAGGCAGTTTTGCATCGATAAACCCAAAAGTCTCAGTGGTGGCAGTTGAAGAAAATACAGGAGAGGAAACAGAACCGGTATTCTCAAAGTAATTAATATTGCCATTGCGTTCCCCGACAATCAGATCAAGATCACCATCTCTGTCGGCATCCACCAATTGGGGACAAGATTTTTGTCCTACGTCAATGCCTGCATAATTTGAAACTATATTCGGGTAATTAGGAACCGTAGCAGTTCCGGTATTGGCAACATAGAAAAGTTCTCCGCTTTCAAGTCCTAAGATCATATCCTCATCTCCATCATTGTCCAGGTCTCCAAAAGTGGGTACCAATCTCTGTTGATTATATTGTTTGATCCCTGCAAAATCTGAATCTGCCAGTTTATAGACAGGAGAATTTGCCGAACCAATATTTTCGTAGAGACTTAGATAGCTTTGCTGAAGAAAGGTGTTAATGAATTTTTCACCATTCCCAATCACTATATCCATCAAGCCATCATCATTGAAATCTACAAAGGCAGGGGCAGAACCGGTTCCATGATCTAACATTTCCTCCACTAGAAAATCATTTTGCTGATAAGAAAAAACGGGAAAAGAGGCAGAACCGGTATTCTCATAATACCAGGTTTTATCATCTTCTGAATTAGCCAGAATATTCGGGGCAGCTATAAAATCAGGAGCCGCATCATTATTGACATCTACATAAAAGGCGGCAGGAAATATATCAATATTAACATTTACGGAATTTTGTGGGAAGAACATTTCCTGTGCTGTTAAATGCGCTGTATCGGCATTTCCCCCATTGGTCAACATATTTATGTTTTTAAAAGAAAGATCCCCTAAAAACAATTCTTTGTCTCCATCATTATCCATATCAACTGTCAGAATAGTGGACCCTGCATGTCGGGCTGATTTTATTGGATTCCAGTTAGGATATCCGGAACAACTATCAATAACTGGGCTTAAGTCAATAAATTCAGAAATGCCACTCTCATACATCCGTCCCCAGCAATTGTCATTAAAAACGTATAATAGAGAATCACAACCAAAGCCTAATTCCTGAGATTCATTTTTAAACATTTCCACATACCCTCCGGAAGAATTAAAATTGAGAATATCCATATCTCCATCTCCATCAATATCATCCACTGCAGGGAGGTCGACAGTAGAATTGGCTAAATTGAAAAGATCTGATTGTCCCTTGAGATGAAATTCTATAATATTTTTCACCAGCGTGAATTGTACTTTGTTTTGTCCGTCTCTGCTTGCCTCATATACAGTAATACTGACTTTTCCTGTGTTTATATCATACTTGTAGGCAAATAAATCTTCCAGCAGATCACAATTGTAATCTCGTAGTAACATCCAGTTTTCCACTTTGGGAAAGCGATATATGTATTCGGGGGCAAAGGTATAATCTACCGTATTGGCTGTTCCCCCATTTAGAAAAGTGACCACTACATCTCCTACCCTGTCAAAATAGACAAGGTCTTTTATATTGTCACCATCGAGGTCAATTTCTGAAAACTGTGGGTTGTTCATGCCTCCGGTTAATGCGAAATCGAAAACATCAGCATTTACATCCTGAAATGGAATTTGAAAATGATTGGGTTGTGCTAAGGAAAACAAAGGAAAAACTAAAAATAACAGCATTCGGGAAACCTTCATTTGTTTCTAATTTTTAATTATTGAACAAAACACAGTATTTAATAAACGTATTAAATCTAAAAATAAGCGAATAATCACTAAAAATATATTTAATAAAAACATTTGACACAATTTTTATAAATAATTGTTTAATAATCTTTGGACCATTGAATTAATTAACAAAAATAAAAATTGTTTGATTATGGAATAGTTATCAACGCCCTCCTTCAGAAATCTGGTACATATCAATATCTTTATAGAAAAAATAAAAAAGCGACCCTTTGAAATTCAAGGGGTCGCTTTTTGCTGATAATGGACAGGTTTAATCCTTTTTGAAATTAACCGTAAAATCTGGAAGCTTTTGTTTTTTGGTTACCTGGAAAGTTTTTTTCCACAAAATATTCATAGGTTCAAACTGCATATCCCCTTTCTTGGCTGAAATATGAAAAACGGCACGAAAAGTACATTTATCCCCTCTATTCAAGACTTTTATTGCTGCATTTTTTGCATCATTAGCATACTCTTCATCTCCTCTTTCTGTATAAACTGCAGATAACTTACGGGGATTGACCAAAGCTATATCTCTGCCCTTATAAGTTACTTCAAAAGTTGCCACAGTTTCATCTGTTTCCTTTTTTAACTTTTTTAGACGAACGGTAAAATCATCGAAATCAAATTCATTATTTGA
>CAJQOX010000345.1 GCA_905480075.1 uncultured Aureispira sp.
TTGATGCCACTCAACTGGTTTTTTGAGACCCAAAAGTGGCTTTCTCTGATGCGGAGAATTGAAGAGATTCCTTTGTTTCATGCCTTCAAAGCAGTTTTTGCCGGGCTTACCTTTTCACTTTTCACTCCCAACCGCATAGGAGAATACGGCGGCCGGGTGCTGATGGTTTCCAAAGAAAACAGAATACGGACGGTTTTTGCCACCCTTGTGGGGTCTTTCAGTCAGTGGATAGTGCTTGTTGTCGGCGGGTGGTGGGCAATGATAGTAGCCTTTTATTCGGGCGTGATTCCAATTGGCAATCTGCTTTTTTCAGGCCTTGTGATATTAGGTCTCTTTGCTTCTGTCCTGCTCTTCTTTTTGTATTTTAATATGCATTTTCTGAGCAGCATCAGCAAGCGGTTCAAATGGACAGCTAAGCTTACAGAAAGGCTTCAAAACGCTGTTTCTCCAAAATATTCGAATAAAGAATTAATGCAGGCGCTCAGTTTTTCCTTTCTGCGTTATATGACCTATTCGGTTCAATATCTTTTCCTGCTCTATTTCTTTGGTTTCGATGCTTCTGCCGGGTCTGTATTCCTTTGTATCATGATAGTTTATCTGCTTCAGACCGGCATTCCGCTGCCTCCTTCCACCGGCTTACTTGCCCGGGGTAATATTGCCTTGCTGATTTTCGGGTTCCTCAGTGTCTCAGCCGGGGCCTCTGTAGCTATACTTGCTTCCACCTTCAGCCTTTGGATCATCAATGTAATTCTTCCTGCTGTACTTGGCGCATTGTTCCTTGTCGGAAAAGGTTTTGGCAGCGTCAATAGTCCTTCTGTTTGTTCTGAAACTGTTTAGGTCCTTCATTTTTCCATCCACCTTTTCATAAGCAATCATTATTAATCAAAAACATTTTAGAATTGATTAATCCTCCTTCATTAGCGATCTTAGAACTATGCAGTCGTTTTTAACAATAAAAATAATTTAACAATTGAGTTGTTTATTAATAAAAAACACTAACTTAAAAATTGTTTTTAACATTTAAACTTTAAAAATTATGAGTGAAGGAACACAAATTTCAACAGCTGGAAAAGGCTTAGGCATAGCCGGACTGGTATTAGGTATTTGTGCATTGGCTTTTTCTTTTATTCCTTGTTTAGGAATGTACGCTATGTATCCGGGAGCTATGGCAATCGTTTTGTCAGGAGTTGCTTTTATGCAAGCTAAGAAAGAAAATGCACCTAATGGAATGATTATAGCTGCATTGATAGTCTCTACCTTAGGAACAGGTATTGCTGTTTATCAGTACACTGTTTTTACAGATGTTGCAAATCAAATCGAGCAAGGTCTAGAGAAAAGTCTGAAAGAAATTAAGATAGATCTTGAAAATGAAAATGAGAATTCAGATACAGGAACAGAAACTGAGTAATTCTTTGAGTTCTTACAAAATTATAAATATTATTTTAGCCGGAGTAATATTGACAATCTTTATTTACTCCGGTTTTTTTTATGATTCCTCCCTTGCTGTTGCCTGCGTTTATAAGGCAACTATTGGTGTTGAATGTGCTGCCTGTGGCCTGACACGAGATATTGATTCCTTTTTATCTTTGAATTTCAATGATCCTATCAATTCAAATTCACTGAACATTTTCCTGTTTTTTCTTCTTCAGCTTTTCGCCAGAATTACTCTTTCAATTCCGAAACGGGAATTCATAACGATGGATGTTATACTTTCCGCTCTTGCTTTTTTGTATTGTTTTCTTCCCTTTTTTTATAAGTAAAAATATAGCTTTAAAAAGACTTATGAATTCCTTCCCTGAAGATGATTTAATACTCGACGATATTTCCAAAAACAAAAAAGCAGTGAAAGCCCCGGGAATATTCGCATTTGTACTTTCTGTAATATCTTTATTTCTTTCTTTTGTGCCCTGTTTGGGAATGTATGCTGTATTTCCGGGTGTTCTTGCTATTGTTTTGGCAGGAGTTGCTTATATGCGGGCAAAGAAAGAAAATGCTCCGAACGGACTTATTATCGCTGCCCTTATTATCTCGCTGTTGAGTTCCTCTATAGCCGTTTATCAGTATATAATAATCACGAATGTTGCTGCAAAGCTTGAAGAAGGTTTAGAAGATATTAATATCGATATCGATGAAACAGATACAGAATCTGAGACCCTTACTGAGTAGTTCCCACACTTCAATAAAAATACCGATCGGATAATAGCTGTAATATTGGTTTTTCCTCAGGACAAACTTCAGGGATCAATTTTCTGAGGCGAAAGCTCAAAAAAATTTAAATCGGACTCATTTTATATTTATCCAGGAATTATTGAACTGATATAGTATTCAGAAGCAGTAAAATTTATTAAACAAAGAAAAAGAAATATTAAATTAATTGAACGTTCATTCAATCTTTGGCATAGTTTTAGTATTCATTGTGAGTAATAGAATATTTCACATTTAAATAAAAAAAAATGAAAACTTTAAAACAACTTCAGTTACTACTTTTAATCATTCTTATAAATTTTTGCAGCACTACTTTTAATCCTGTTTATGCAAATGCTGTTCCTGTAGAAAACAAAACTTCCATTAAAGCAAAAACTCAAAAACGGCTAAAAAATAAAAGATTTAAAAAGCTCAAACGCTTGAAAAGGAAAATGGCAAATAGCAAAAAAATCAAGAATACACAGGGTTGCTATTTACATCCGCTTGCAGTGATTTTTATTATTATGGGCCTGGTATTTCTGGCAGGAATTGCATTGATAATTGCAGGCGTTATGCTTGGGTTACTGACTTTATGGATTCCCGGAATAATTATTAGTGGAATTATACTTGTATTACTTTTATTACTTTTTGCAGCAGGTTCTTGATAAAGGACTGCCATGATTCAGGTCGTAAGTAGAAAATCAGAAGACTAAAGAAAATTTGCTTTGCAAATTTACTACTTACTACTTACTACTTTCTCTACACCACCGTCTTAGCCTCCACAAACAAGGGTGTAAATTTAAAATCACCCCCGTCAAACAAGCCCAGGTCACTAAGTTTTAATCGTGGAATCACCAACAAAGCCATAAAAGACAGGGTCATAAAGGGGGAACGCAGGCTGCAGCCCAACCCTTCCTTGGAGTATTTGTCGATCAGCGAATAGGACTCTGCAACCACAGCGCCCTCATCCGTCGACATAATGCCGGCGACAGGCAGGGGAAGGACCTGTTCTTTTCCCTTGCCGACAGCCGATACTCCTCCCTGATTTTCTATAATCAGATTGACGGCCCGGCAGATAGATGCATCGTCGGTGCCCACGGCAATGATATTGTGCGAATCATGTCCCACACAGGAGGCCAAAGCACCTTCCTTCAGGTTGAAACCGTTGATAAATGCGATCGCCGGTTCGGTATCCTTATAGCGGTTGACCACCACCATTTTCAGGACATCGTTTTCTGTGTTCGATACCGCATTGCCATTTTCATTTTTTACTTCTGCCTCAAAGGATTTTGTGATCAGTTCTCCGTGTAGTGCCTGAATGACGTGAATATGTCCTGTTGTGGGTTCCAACCGGAAAGATTCCACTTTTTTCAGGCTTGTATTGAAGTTGTTGATGCATTTTTCTTCTACCCTTGCTATCAGCGACTGACCATTTTCTGCAACGAGTTGCCCGTCAATATAGGTGGCTGTAGCAATAAAGTCTTTGAGGTCTTCCACAATGATAAAATCGGCGGGGTCGCCAGCCTTCATCAGCCCGATATCCAGTTTATAGTGTTCAACCGGATTGACACAGGCTACTTGCAATACATCAAACATCGGTACGCCCTTTGCGACCGCCCTTGCAGCGAGCTGATTGATATGTCCCAACATCAGGTCGTCGGGATGTTTATCGTCCGAACAGAACATGACATTTGCAGTATGTTCGGGCAATATAGATATCAGGCTTTCGAAATTTTTTGCTGCAGAACCCTCGCGGATGATAATTTTCATGCCCCTACTCAGTTTGTCGAGCGCCTCTTCCAATGTAAAACATTCGTGGTCGGTACTGATGCCGGCATTGATATATTTTTGGGCATCTTCTCCTCTCACTCCGGGTGCATGTCCGTCTATGGGTTTGCCGGATTTTTTTGCGGCTTCCAACTTGGCCATTACCATCGGGTCTTCAAATATCACGCCCGGATAGTTCATCATCTCGGCCATATATTTGATGTCCGGGCTCGCCATCAGTTCTTCAATTCCCGCCACATCTATTTCGGCACCTGCCGTTTCAAAACTTGTGGCAGGCACACAGGAAGGGGCACCGAAGTTGAATTTGAAGGGCACCTTCTTGCCGTTCTCTATCATATAATATACCCCTTCAATTCCCATTACATTGGCAATCTCATGCGGGTCCGAGACCGTGCCCACCGAACCGTGAATTACGGCCATCCGGGCAAATTCACTTGGTATCAACATCGAGCTTTCTATGTGTACATGCGCATCCACGAATCCGGGCATTGCGAAGCCGCTTACCTGTTCATCTATCTTTATAATTGAGGCAATTTTTCCATCGGATATTGTTATTTCGGCGGCGTATATTTTTTTGTTTTCTATGTCCACAAAATTGCTTCTGATCTTCATTTGTTGTATTTTTATATTGTTTGTTTTTAATTAGAAACAAATATAATAAAATTTATTTAAAGGGATTTTTTGGGTTTTGGGGAGCTTATATGTTAAAAGAAATTTACACTTAGGATCTCAAAAAAATCACTGCTTCAAAACCTCTGCTTGATTTTGTAAGGTAAGTGAACTATCTTTTATGATCGAGTCCCATTTTTCCTTAGTTACTGAGTGGATATCCTCGTCATCAGTCAATACAAAATAATACTGTTTTCCCATTTCAGCATTGAGATTGGTTACATAATTACCAAATATACCAGGTTTGTCGCCCAACCATTTATCTATATTTTTTTGTTTATAGGAAAAGTTTTGATGGTATTCAGCCATCGTAATCCACTTTATGTAGCCGGATTCACTCAATTGTACCTGAACGACCTGTCCTCTTTTTAATTCGTGTTTTACAGCATCCTTAAAGTACATCGAGCCCGATATGGCACCGGGGTTTTTCGGATTCTTGGTGTGTAAGATATTGATGGCAATTTTATTGGACTCAAACTCCTCTTTATATTGAACACCATCTATAGGAATTAGAATGAATTGGACGGGCACGATTGATTTTTGAATCGTCTTTCTACGGGTTTTTCGATCTTTTTCAACAAAAAATTCACCACTGACAGTGGGAGCATTTATATAATAATCATTGCTGTAACTGGCAAAAGGATCTAGTTTTTGAATAGCAAAATTATTTTTTAGAGAAAGAAACAAATCGAAGCGCTCACCATTGGAGTACAGTATTTGTCCGAATAAGTCGTTATTTCCCAAGCTCAGCTTTTGGTCTGTCAGATTGCTTACGGTATAAGTTACTTTGCCAATATCTGATATACTGTTAAGTTCGACGCGAATAGCATGGTCTTCAAAAATTATTGTTTGTTGCCCGTTTTTTTTGAACGTAGTTTTTGTTCTTGCAAATGGTGCATGCGGGGTAAGGTCTACATAATGGTCAGGGAATTCAATATAGGCATTTCTCAAATAACCATTATTGCTGATGACCATTGAAGACAGAGAGACGGTTTCTCTCCAGGATATCAGGTCATTTTTATTCCCTGAGGCATCGACATTTTCCTGAGGTAGACCGACAGAAATACTCAGGGGTCTGAACTTTTTTTGAAAGGCCGCCTCCAGATAACTATCGGCATCTCTGTAAATAGTATAATCCCATTCGTATTCTTCTCCTGCCTCCATCAGGTATTTTCCATTTTTTTTATCGAGCATAGAAGCATAAAAGATGATGGTACCGCCATTCAACTCTACCAATTCATCATTGGCATCTAAAAAGTCGGATTCTTCACCGGGAAATTTAATGATTGAAACAATATCGTCAGGATTCTGATAATAAATATCTTTACCGGATTGATTTTCCACAAAGAGTTCTATTTCCCAGTCCTCAGAACGGTCCATGTCTTTGGATATTTCCCTTTCGTGAGTATAATCTACGGAGCAACTGACTTTTATTCCCTGTAATTGTGCCAGGGGATTAACAGGTAAATTGTCTTCGACCCTTAGTATAGGATAGTCCAATTCTTTACCTGGAACAAATTCAAAAGGAAATTCAACGATCTTTCCTCCATCTCTTAACAGTTTTATTTCTTTTTGCTGCCCTTCATAAGAAATACCGGCAACATATTTAATCAAATCGGAATCTTCTGAGTTTCTATTGATCGTAGAAGTGTTATTCGTATTGTTTGAGGGCTGATTGACTCCGGATTTTGAAGAACCTGAATTTTCTGACAATTCTTTTTTCAGAGCTGCCGCCTTCGCATAATCTTCATTATTTACGGCTTCTTTTATTTTTAGCAAAATCATTTTTTCCTTTTTTAATTCTGCTGCTTTATTGTAATCTTCTTTTTCAACGGCTGCTTTAATTTTTAACTCTACTTCTTTGAGCCTTTCATTGGTGTTTTGTGCTATTATGCTGAAGGAATTCATGAATAGGATAAGAACAAATAATAAGATTTTCATAGGTTTTTATAGTATTTAAATAATAAATTTTTATATTTTTAATCTCTTTATATGAAGTTTTGTTTTAAGTTGTCATGTGGCTTAATACAATAAGTCAAATATTTAAAAAAAGATATTTTTCTTTTTGTAATAACCTTTCTTTTAACAAGGATATTGTGATAGAATTCAAATGTTCTGAAAGTTTATTCAAGTTTACTAAACAGAAATCCTGATTTCCTGTAAAATAAACATAAAAAAATAAGTCCGGGAACTTTCATCCCTCAGAATTAGTTATAACTTTGCATTCCGGTACTATTTTTTTGATGCCGGAGGTTACCCAAAAGGGGCTGACTGGATTTGACAGCATTGAACGTTCTTTAAGTAAGCATGTCGAGACAGGTGTGACTATCTCGTTAAATATATCACATAACAACTTTTAATTGGCAATACTCAGTATGCCATGGCTGCCTAATCACTCAGTGATCTGGTAACCATTGTGGTCCACGCTTGATACCTGATACACAGCGTGCACCGCATTAACCAACTTTCAGGTTAGTCAGGGAGTGTGTGTCTCCGCAACACCCGATGAAATAAGAAGAGACTGGGAAGGTGGCTCGTAAGTATTCAGACCTACTGCCTTCTGAGATCCGACTGAGTACTAAACATTGTAGAAAGCTTATCGATGCTTTGACTGGACGAGGGTTCGACTCCCTCCAGCTCCACTAAAAAAGCGCAGCAATTGTCATAGACTTTGCTGCGTTTTTTGTTTGCAGGATTTTTTTTTCAGAAGTTTATTATTAGTCTTTTTTGTTTTTTAATTCGGAAAGACAATGTGCAAATTCTTGTATATGTTGATAATAGACCTTGGCCTTCTTCTTTAGTATACCAACATTAACATGTAGCATCAACAGATTACAGTTGTTTTCCTGATGAATGTACCAACATAGATGATCTTTGTCCGGGTTTCCGGATTTTTCATGCTTAATGGCTTTCTTTTCATAAAGTTGAGCCATTTCAACAGCATTGTCGAAAACTTTATGAAGTTGATTCAGATTTTCTTTGTAGAAAACTCCTTTGTCGAAATCGGAATCTCCGACCACTGCCCCTGTATTGAATTGCAGCAGATTTTCATTGTCCGCGGCATTGACAAAAAACAGGCAGGTTTTCCCTTTTTCCTCTAGCATGTTCAGATCTGATTTTATCTCAGAAAGAGAAAAGTGGATATCCCTGTCTTCAAAATAATCTTTGTTATTGATCAGGTTCAGTTGTTTTTCTTTGATGAAGGAAAGTTTGCTGTAGACCTCATTCGACATGTAGTTTGCCCCAAGCAAATCGGCCAGGACATGGGTGAAATGACCAAAAAAAGGTTGAATTGAAGCATATAAATTAATGATCGTCAAGTCGGAATCCCTGTTGATACACTTGCCGTAGCTTCTGTTGCTGTCTATGTATTCC
>CAJQOX010000346.1 GCA_905480075.1 uncultured Aureispira sp.
CGTAGTACCGTTAAGGCCTTCAAGGAAGCCATGTAAAACGGGTGCTTGCATAGCCAATCCAATACGTCTTGCCTCTTCGTTTGGTGCCGGGATAGTAAAGATTCCTCCATGTGCAGTAGTGGTGTGCAGGTCGAGCACAACAACTCGTGGCGGGTCACACAGCTTTATATAATGATCTATTATTTCTAGATTTTCTTTAATTTCTATGTCCTCAGAATCAAGGTTCTCGATCTCTGTTTCTTTTATCATTTCCACTCTATCAGAAAGCCATGACCTGTTGAGATCTTTATCGATAAAGCGCACCCCCTTTTCTATAGCCCTCATATTGCCGTGCAGGGCAACAATTCTTCCACAAAATTCAAAATCAGGATTTTTGATATATTCGAGGTCGATCGCTCTGAAAAGTTCTTTGACAGCTTTGTTGCCTGCCGGTTCGTTGCCGTGGATCTGAGAAAAAATAATCAATAGTGGGCCATATTGACTTCCAATACTTTCGCCGACAATCCGTTTTTGATTGATACCTTTATGCATAAATTAATATAAGAGTTTAATATTCAGGGAATAAAAAAATCAAAAAATATTTAATCTAAATAATTATATTGAGTGGGGTGAACCAAATATACTAAATGCATCTCTATTATCCTAAGAAGAAAGGCTAAATATATGAACGGATAATTATATTAAAAATTACGCAAAAGAATAACAAAAAGTAAAAACAGAACAAAAGAGGCTGATATATCGTTACAGAAAATGTAGATAGAAAAGAAAATATCAAATTAAAAAAGAAGACATCCGGGTCTATAAAGAAAGAATGTCAATAATGCAGCGTTCTATACCGGATATAATTTGTATATTGTATGGTTGAAAACAGAGAACTGCCTGCTTTTCTGAGGGCATAAAACATGCAAGGGCATAATTCATATTAATGAAAATTATTATTGCATTTACATTCCTGATAATTCCGGTAAATTTATTATCGCAAGGACCTGCTGAAAACGCTAAGGCAGCGTACGAGACAGCCTGTCAGTATCAAAAACAAAAGGCATATAATAAAGCACTGTTACTCTATCAAAAGGTAAAAAAATGTTCTCCGGATTTTGGCGAAATTATAGACAGGAAAGTCGGAGAAATTTTTGGGCTTCTTCATAAAAGCAGGCAGAAAGGCCATTTTCCTTTGGGCAACGAAGAATTTATTCTTGATTATAAAGATGGCAAGTATGGATATATAAATAAAACAGGCAGAGTAATTTTCAAGTATAAATATGATGAAGCCTGTGCTTTCGATTCATCTGGCAAATTTGCCCGGGTAGTCAAGGGTACAAAACGCTATTGGCTCGACACCCTTGGCAGGGCATGGAACCTTGCAGAAAGTTTAGCAGACTTAAACATAAGAACCGAGATCGTTGATTTTACCGGAAACAAACTAGACAACTTTCCCGCAGAAATTTTCAGGTGTACCAAACTCAGGGTACTCCTTCTTTCCAAAAATAATATTTCAGAAATACCTTCTGCTATCAGCAAGCTTGGCAAACTGGAATACCTTGATCTGGGAAACAATCTGATAAATTACCTGCCCGCTTCATTATGCAAGCTCAAAGAATTGAAGCACCTTATTCTTTTCAGAAATAAAATAGAGAAACTACCCGCTGCTTTCGGCAACCTGAGCAACCTTATTGAGCTGGAACTTTCAGCTAGCGGAGTACAGAAGCTTCCCGAATCCTTTTATCATCTTTCTCATCTTAAAATCCTGAAATTCCGGTTGAACAATCTAAAACACCTTTCAGAACATTTTGGTGAGATGACAGGGCTTGAGGTGCTGGACATGAGTGCATCATCAATAGAATCCCTACCTGAAAGTATTGGAGACCTGACAAACCTAAAGCTATTAAAGCTGAACTGGGGGCGGGTAAGATACGTTCCTAAAACAATAGAAAACCTTAGAAAGCTAAAACATTTAGATTTAAGTTTCTGCGATTTACATAAACTTCCTTATTGGATCAGTTATTTCATACATTTAGATGAACTGGATCTGAGTCACAATTATTTTGAAAACCTGCCAAATGAGATAGGAAAATTGACACAATTGCGAAAGTTAAATTTAAGTTCGAACCAACTACTGCAACTCCCTTCCGACCTGACAGAATTAAATAAGCTGGAATACCTGAACCTCAATAATAATCAGTTAACATTACTCCCTTTAAATTTTGACAAATTAGAAAATCTTAAACATCTTGACCTGGGTTATAATTTATTTTCCAAAATTGACGAATCTATCGGAAAGCTAAGGCAATTAAATTATCTTGACCTGCGCTTAAATAATCTGATAAATCTTCCAAAAACCTTTGAGAAACTCGAAAACTTGCAGACCCTCAAGTTGTCTAATAATAAGATTACTTTTTTGCCAAAAGGGATAGGTAAATTAAAAAACCTGAACGACCTGGATCTCGGGCATAATGATTTGATCACCCTGCCTGAATCGATCGGTCAGTTATCGAAGTTAAACAGATTAAATCTGAACGGCAATCAGCTCTCCGTTCTGCCGGAATCAATTTCTGACTTATCTACCTTAAAAAATTTAGGTATGCACCATAATTTCATCCCTGAGAACAAGCGAGCGTATATAGAATTGAGTATTCCCTGGTGTTCAATAGACTGGGAAAAGTGATGTTCCGGCAATTAATTAATTATATTAAATACAGTTCTTGATAAATAGTGATATAAACATTATATTACAGTTAGAAAAAACAGGCTTAAAATCAGCCCGGAAGCAACAACACAGACATCTGTCAAAACACCCGAAAAATGAGTTCAGTAGTATCGAATATCCGCCCTCCCTTAGTTACCGGAAACAAGACCTATCATCAGATAACAGAAGACATTTGTAAGCCCACAGAACAATTACCCGGCAAGGGTTGGGTATTATGTCTGATGTTTACTTTGGGTTTACTGGGCTTTGGGGTAACCTGTTTTTGTATTACTTTCTGGTATGGATTGGGCATGTGGAATTTGAACAGGACCGTCGGTTGGGGCTGGGACATCACTAATTTTGTTTGGTGGATAGGTATTGGACATGCGGGCACTTTGATTTCGGCAATTCTGTTGATATTCCGTCAGAAGTGGCGAACGGGCGTTAACCGTGCAGCAGAGGCGATGACGATATTTGCGGTGATGTGTGCTGTGATGTACCTGGGATTTCATGCCGGGCGTGTATGGATGGGATTTTTCATGTTCCCCTACCCTAATACGCGCGGACCTTTATGGGTGAATTTCAATTCCCCTTTGATTTGGGACACCTTTGCCATTTCCACCTATTTTATAGTATCCCTTTTATTCTGGTATACCGGGCTTGTTCCTGATTTTGCCACGATTCGCGACCGTGCGAAGGGATTCAGGAAGAAGATATACAACTTTTTGTCGATGGGCTGGACCGGTTCTGCCAAGCATTGGCAAAGGTGGGAATCCTTGAGTCTTGTATTGGCCGGATTGGCGACCCCTTTGGTATTATCTGTACACACGATCGTATCCTTTGACTTTGCCACTTCCGTAATACCCGGCTGGCATACCACTATTTTCCCTCCCTATTTTGTAGCGGGGGCGATATTTTCGGGCTTTGCCATGGTACAGACACTGATGCTGATAACAAGAGTAATATTAAAGATAGAAGATTACATTACGATAGAGCATATAGAATCGATGAACAAGGTAATAGTTCTGACAGGTTCTATTGTGGGTGTTGCCTATCTGACCGAATTGTTTGTGGCCTGGTATTCGGGCTATATTTACGAGCAATATGCTTTCTACAACCGGGCAATGGGACCTTATTGGTGGGCCTATGCAGCAATGATGGGCTGCAATGTTATTTCTCCACAATTTTTCTGGTTCCGTAAAATACGGCGATCTATTATCTGGACCTTTGTATTGTCAATAATAGTGAATATAGGCATGTGGTTCGAGCGTTTTGTAATTATTGCCACTACCCTGGCCAAGGATTATATTCCTTCGAACTGGAGTTATTACAGTCCTTCCTGGGTTGAAGTGGGTTTGTATTTGTGTACCTTCGGATTTTTTGGTACGGCCTATCTGATATTTATGCGGGTAGCCCCTGTTGTGGCAATTGCTGAGGTAAAGGCAATATTAAAATCCTCGGGCAATCAATATGTGGGTCCTGCCTATGCTGAACGGACGGGACAGATCAATTCGGGTTTGCATCATGAGGAGGAAACAAAAGTAGTTGAAGATAAAAATGAAGAAATATCATCCGACAAAAGGTTGGATGAAGGGTTGACAGATGAAGGGATGAAAGATGATGTGGAAGAGTAGTTGATTGTTGGGGTTATCGTTTTGGGTTTAATGGGATGGAGAAAGACCCTGAATTGAGTAATGGAAATTATACTACTCACTTTAGAGCTTTAGATACTCGTATTGGTAGATGGTGGTCTATTGATCCTAAAGCGAATATTCAACAAGATCAAACTCCATATAGTCTTTCTAATAATACTCCAATATTTGGATCTGATCCTAATGGAGATCTTTGTCTTCCTTGTATTATTTTTGGAATAGGAGCTCTAATGACTGCCGCAACTCCAACTCATAGCTCATCAGGCAATCATGAAGCAGATGCAGCTGGTATTGCAAACGCACAAGCTAATCAGAATTTTATTTTTGGTGCAGTTCTAGCTACTCCTTTTGCTGCTGCAGCATATTCTGCAGCATCTGTATATTATGCAGCTGTTGGTCCAACAGTTGTAGTTACAGCAACTAGAATTATAAAATCGAATCGAGCAGGAACAGCTGTAATGAACACAGCAAAAGCTTATCCTAAAACCACAAAGTTTGCTTCAAGCACTGCACTTACTTTTGGGCTGCAAGGTGTAGGGTCTGGTATTGCAAATTGGCAACGGACAAGTGCAGGATTAGAAACTGAGTGGGCTAAAGATATGGATATTGCAGATGGTATAATGGGAGGATTAGTAGATTTAGTTCCAATGCCATTTTATGCTCGGGCAGGATTAGAAACTGTCGGAGGAGTTCTTGTTGATTTAGATTTTAATTTAAACTTTACTTCAATGTTTGGTAAAGACCCTGAAACTATTGCTATAGAGTTGGCAGCTGGAGGTACAGGTGTAGTTATGAAGAAATTTAATTTTGATGGAATCGATGTAGATGGTGCTGTTACAGGAGCATCAAAATCTGTCGAAAAAGCTGCTAAAAAAGAAAATTTATTAGGTGATTTTTCAATAAAAGGCTTAGAAATACCTTTTAAAGGGATTTTTAGACACCAGAGAGAAACAGGAAATTTTAAATTTGGGACACCATATGAAAATAAAAATGAAGAAGAATCAAAGTAAATCATTTTATAAATTATTTTTTGTGATAGAATTATTTTTTCTATTGATATTTCTCAGTAATGTTTTCTCTGCGTTTCCAAATAATAAAAAAGAAAATATACTAGAAGTAGCCGAGAGTTTTCAAAAAGTTACTTTTGGGAAAAAAATTAATATCTATTTATCAGGAAAAGACAGTGATCTATTAATTTCAAACAGACTGGCTTCCTATGCTAATTACGAGAAATTGAAAGAATTGAAAAAGGAAGATAGAATATATGCTCTCTTT
>CAJQOX010000347.1 GCA_905480075.1 uncultured Aureispira sp.
TTTCTGTACTTGTACCCCCGTGGTTGTATATCAGGCTCGAGTCGCTGATTCCACAGCCCTTGAAGGGAGATATAAAGGTCGGGCTGCCTGTGTAATGCGTCTGAACAACTGAGTTGATCAGGGTCGTCTCTGCTATGTCTGCTATTGTATCATTATAGGTATAAACAGAGGAAGATGCACTCCTGTTGAACAGATGAGCGTATATTGACGCTGCTGTCAGATAGGATCCGTTTGGAGTGGGGTGAACCGCTGCGACATCTTTCATGTTTGCAGGCAAGGCATCCCATGCAAGACCTGCCGGTATAACCTGAAGAGGTTCTCTTGAACCGTCTGCCGCCCTATAAGTAAATTCTTCAAAATGATCAATAGATATTGAGTCTTTAAGCCACTCCATTAAAAGCAGGGGTTTGGCACCGCCTTCTATAACCTTTGCTGCAATTTTGTTGACACCCAAGGCGTAGTAACCGGGCATTTTGGAAACCATATAAGGGTCGGCCCCAATGACAACATAGTCCCATTCTACTCCATCGTTTCCTCTTAAATTGTCCATTGTTGCATCATGGTCATCCGGCCAAAAATAATATTGAGTGAGGGTATGACAATAATAGTTGCGGTTGGCAGTAAATGAGCCTGCTATTCCTGTGCTTTCAGTTTTCATTTTATAAATATCCTCCGCTACTACATTGATATTGAACGAAATGGAAGTATCAGCTGCTAAAATGCTCTGTAATTCTGTGCTGATCTGATTGGGTGAAAAGGCCTCATAATTGTTCTCTATTGATGTACTTGTTCCAATAAACAGAACGTTTAAAATTCCGTCTCCGTTAATATCAGCTGTATTCTGTGCATGCAAAAATGATGATAAAATTAAACAGATCAGAGAGAAGATAAAAGTATTTTTATTTTTCATTTTAATTTGAAATTGTTTGTCTATCATTTTTGTCATATTTAAAGTGTTCAAGCAAATAAATGAAAGGAATATATTATTGTTCTTTCAGCCATTATTTTTTTCTTATAGCCAAAATTAACACATCTGTTTTTATTTTGTATCACGCCCCTATAGTGAAAATCATTAAAAGGCTTTCACGCAAGGGCGTGAAAAAAACTACTAAAATTTGATTACCAATACAATAAACACAATTTATACAGATTTAAAAAACCAAAAATCATTTATCAAAATCTACTCAGCAATTAATCAATATTAGCAAAACAACAGTACATCCTGCATTAAAAATAAACCTTGTATCAGGTTAAATAAAAATTGCAAAACAAAATAATAAACAGATAAATGGATAAGCTCAGGATTTGTATTATTTTAAAAAAAAATGAATATATTAGCATACCGGTATAAAAATTACGAACTGAAACTTCTTCCGTTGAAATATTTTATTGTCTTTATATTATTGATTCCTTTCCTTGCCTTTGGGCAAAGCAATAGCGATTCTTTGTTGTCAATATGGAGAAACTCTTCTCTTCAAGACACAACAAGAGCAGGTGCTTTGCATGGAATTATTAAGGGCCTTGTATTCACAAACCCGGATTCTTCCTTAAAACTATCACAGGAACTGTATCAGTTTTCAGAAGAGAATGACATGAGACGAATGCTAGCATTATCCTATAAAATGAAAGGTATTGCTCAGAATGTAAAAGGAAATTATAATGATGCTTTGGAAGAATATAATATCAGTCTGGGCATTTTCAAAAACCTGAAAGATACCGCCGGGTTTATTGCAATTCAAAACAATTTAGGAATAGTCTACAGAAAGAAAGGGAATGTCAAAAAGGCTATATGGTATTTCTCAGAGAACCTTGAACTCACTAAAATATATAGTGATGTTGCTTACTCGAGAAAAATAAAGCTTTATAGTCTGGCAAATATCGGGCAGTTGTATCGTCACATGAGAGATAATGAAAAGGCAAGAACCTACTATGCCTTAGTGTTGAAAGAAGAAGCTTTTATGGACAAACAGTCCCTGGCTCCGGTTTTGACTAATATGGGACAAACCTACCTTACAGACCATATATTGGACAGCGCCCTCTATTTCATGAACCGCAGCCTGAAACTCTATGAAGAGCTCAACAACAAAAAAGGCTATGCGACTTGTCTTGGGAATATCGGGAATACTTATAAACGAATGAGAGATTCCCTGCGTGCTATGGAGTGTTATCGCAGCAGCCTGAAAATCAGTAAGTCCATCAATGATAAAAATAATATTGTGAATGTCCTGGTGGATATTGCTGCTTATTATTTGATGTTTGAAAACCTGGATAGCGCCTTGGTTTACGGGCAGGCATCAATAAACGTCGCTAAAGAACTGGGCAATATTGAGATGGCGACGATGACAGCCCACCTCATGCATAATATACACAAAAAGAGAGGAGAAGAGGCAGAAGCACTGCAGATGTATGAACTGCATATTCATTTGCGGGACAGCATGTTAGACATGGAAAATCAACGGGCGATGCTCGAAGAGGAATATGAACAAAAATTAGAGGGAAATCTGGAAAAACAACGCGCTGAAAACAACCTAATTCATTTTCAGGAGAAAAGCCTTTTATTTGTTTTATTCGTTTTGATATTAATTGTTGTTTTGGTCTTCTGGAGAAAAAGGAGTCAACAAAATATTGCAGAACGGGAACAGCTCCTGAACAGCATTAAAAATCTGAAAAAAGAAGCCGCATTGGCTGCCCTCACTACTTCCGGAAACAATAAAGACTTCAATCTGGACAAAGAAAAAATTGAGGCGGCTATCCATTCAAAACTGAATCCTACAGACTGGAACATTCTGAATATCATCTTCAAAAAACCTTCTGTAACCAACAAGGAAATAGCAGCAGAAATTTCGATGAGTTATGATGGTGCAAGTTCTTCACTGAGAAAGATGTATCGGCTTTTTGAACTGCAAGTGACCAAAAACCATAAAATGGAACTCGTCATTAAAGCTACCCGTATCTCTCAAAAAGATCTTTAGTTTTTTCAGGTGTTTTTGAATTATAGCAAATGAAAATATTATTTTTCACAGCAAAGCAATCAGAAAGACTGATTCAAAAAAATTTTTATGCTTACACCCAATTGTCTTTTTTTTACATCTTTATTAATACACTCCAAAAATATACACAATGAAAATTCTGAGTTTATTTTTCCTTATAATGCTGATGTCAGAACAGCCGGATTCCTTTAACAAAAAAAAATTACTCGGCCATTGGTCTCTGACAGAAAAAACCGAAAACTATCTTAACTATTCTAAAACAGATAGTACAAACAATAAAGTTGATCTTATATTAAAAAAAAACAATGAACTTATTGTCAGAACAATTGTGAGGGACGGTTTTTGCGGTACACCCCCTCACTCCTATCGTTCTAACCCGGGGACCTGGAAATTAAAAGGGAAGATGCTGACCCTCGAATATGAATATACTCCCCGATTGAAAACAAATATTATTGCCAAAGATGGTTCGAAGCCTGAAAAGACCAAGCTTGTTAATAATTACAAAATAATAAAACTCGATGACAATAATTTGCAGGTTAAATTGATGTGACCGCTCAGATATTATTCAACCGGGATATTTATTTTTGAGATGCTTGCCCGAAACATACTTTATACATTAGTAAAATTAAAGAAAGCAAGGTCATTGAATTCTTTTGATCATAAACCTTGTAAATTACAATCAATATGAATAAAACTTCTACATATATTTTAATTTTATTAGGATTCCTGACCAAGAACTTAACAGCTCAGAATACAGGAACAGATTCCTCAACTAAGCTTACCGATAGTCTTACAAATTATTCTGTTGTTCAATTCGACAGTATCTTTATTTCTCTGAAAGAAACCAATCAATATGACAAAATGCTTCCCTTTGCGAAAGCAGCTTTAAGCAAGGCTGAACAGCAGTATGGTATTCAGGATACTGTCTATGCCAAAATGCTCTACCAACTTGGGTATGCCTTTGACTATAATGATAACTTTGAGAAAGGGCTTAAGTACTACAACAAAGCAGCAGACTTACAGAAAAGTATAATTCCTCAGTCGGTTAGTTATACCAATTCACTGAATAGCCTGGCCTCTCTCTATTCTTATATTGGTGAATATGAAAAAGCACTGCAACTCTTCTCTCAAATAAAAAATATAAATGAAAGAGTACAGGGAAAAAATCACCCGGACTATACTAAAACACTTAACAATATTGCCCTGCAATATTCATACATCGGTGAATACGAGAAGGCTGTCATTTTGCTTCAGGAGGCCAAAAGTATAGAAGAAAAAATATTGAAAAAAAATCACCCGGACTATACTACAACTCTTAATAATCTGGCCTATGTATATGAACATATGGAAAAGTATAAACTTGCTTTACCGCTACTCATACAAGTTATTAATATAGATAAAGAAACATTGGGTGAAGAACATCCTGATTATGCCACTTCCCTCCTAAATATTTCCTACCTGCACCAAAGAATGGGAAAGTACGAACTTGCCTTGCCGCTGATTTTAAAGGCAGAAAAAATCACAGAACTGACAAAAGGAAAAAACACGAAAGATTATACATTGGTCATTAACAACCTGGCTGCATTACATAGTAAAATGCTCAATTTTGAATTGGCCTTACCCTTGCTGTTACAAGCTTTAAGTATAGAGGAAGAAATTTT
>CAJQOX010000348.1 GCA_905480075.1 uncultured Aureispira sp.
CAGAATAAACACAGGAATTATCATGTATAGTGGCCTCAGGGTCAAAGTTCGCTGCTTTAAAGTCCATACATCCTTCCACATCAGGATTACATGAACTGAAAGAAAGGGTGTAAATAAATGCAATGATTAAAATCTGAAAATATGATTGTATACGCATGCGTAATTCTTTTTTATTGAGCATTAATTAAACGGACATCAAAGACCATATCAGCACGAAGAGTAAGAGTTCCCAATGAAGGAAGATTCTTAGTGGAAATATCCATTCGTATATTATAGTCGCCATTTTTAACATATTCATCCAGAACAATCCCCTCTTCAGGAACCAGATACAGCACATTGCCCACATCATCTGAAATATTGTTTGCATGGGCAATTTTTACTTCAGGAAGGGTATCTTTCGAAACATAGACATCCAGGTCACTGAGGAAATAGAAAGTCTGATTGCCTGTACCTGATGCTTCATCAAGGGTCACCATCATGTTCTTGAGTTGAATATCTTCAACAGATTGTGCAAGTGGGTCCGTAACTCTGCTTGAGGAACTGTCATTAAGGTTGATAGGAATCCAGGGAATGTCGAAACCTATGGAAATCGGGCTTTCAAATTCGATTGTAATAGATTCAAAATAATCGAAATAGGTATACTTAAATACCGGTTTTTTTTCCAGCTCGCCTTTATTGCAAGAAGTCTGCAAAAAAACAGAAAGAATCATTAAACAAAAAAACCAATGTGTCAATTTCATAACTTAAATATTTTCAGCAAGGTATTATCTACGTTCTGCTTTTATGAACAACTGTGTTTCGCCTATATTGTAAAATTTAATCAGATTGCGTTCTGAGTACATATGAATTAAGCTTGTACTTTGCTCTTCAAATTCAAAGGTGCCTTTTACATACTGATCCATCTCAATAAAAAGGTGGGTAGGGTCAAGCAATACCCACCTGCCCTGAACCGCATAATTTAAAGTATCATTAATATAATACTGCCCGTTACAGACACCTTCATCTCCGAAATAAATTCTGTACTCACAAGTATTAGGGTCGTATTGAGGGAGAATAGCCCCCATTAAATTGGTACTGCCACCATCTACTTGTACCGTTTGAACCACCCATTCTCCTTTCATCACAAAATCCTTTTTCAACTTATAGCAACCTGAAAAAGTATAAGTAAGAGAAATCAGTACCAGCAATATATTGATCTTAGCGAATTTCATATCTTATCTTTATTTGAGTGGTTTGATTGGAATCTATCATCACAATAACAGAGTCGTTTTTAAAATCCAGCGGATTCAAGAAACCGGAAGTCATTAGTTCATCTGTTTCTCCGACAGATAAAAAGCCTTTTCTGTTATGAAGTTCCCAGGTATAAACCTGATTTTTTAACTTGAACTGATCATGGGCTACAAAACGGCTAACCTCCGTAGGGTTTACATTATCAATTTGTAATGATGTAAAATAGGTCGTATCCATATCAGAGTCTCCGAATAATAGTTGAAGGTCAGCTTTTTCGACACCTAAAACACCAAAATCCCAGTTCTTATCTTCAAAATAGGTAACCTCAAATTCTGACACATGCATATAGACGCAGCTGCTGTCATGATAATCGACATCTGTATTTGCACGGGGCGAATCTATATCTGTGCAGCCGAAAGTAGGCACCTCCACTTCTTTACATCCACTAAAAAGGAGGAGGAAAGTAGTAATAACAAGTAGTATTAAAATATATTTATTCATTATTCAGTCTTTGGTTTATTGGATTTTTTTCCCTTAAAAGCATAGCCGACACTCAGACCAGCCCAATGTAGATATCGAAAATAAATACCATCCTGATAGAAGGATGGACTGTAAGCTACTCTGAATACAAAACCTCCATCGGGACTTTGAAAACGATAGCCTATAGAATAATTCCCCAGCACTTCCGACTTTCTCTTAAAACCAGTGTCTTCAGCAAATTGTACACTGCGGATCTCATAGCTTCTGAAATGGGCTCCCACTGCAAGTTCTATATGATGCTTCTCCTTAAAAGCATACATAAAGTTAACTGTTAAGGGAACATGAACATCTACAGAAGTTTCTGAATAATTTTCTCCCAGCATTCCAAGACCAAGACGGGCGCCCACCTTAAAATTACTGATATTTAATGCCATCAGGTCGTAGTTCAGAGACCATATTCCTGCAGTACCTCCCAATTCAAGATAGGCTGCGTGTTTTAAGTCAACAATCTGAGTCGAGGATTTTTGTGCCCATCCATAAGAAGATATTGTTATTAAAACAACACATAAGATTCGTGATATCATGTGATTTATTTAATCATTATTGCAGAAAAAAAGAATAAAGTAATATTCGAACGGATGATCGTAAATTAAAAAAAGCCTCTGAAAGAGATACCAAAAGACAAATGAACTACGTCCGTTTACAAATATATAATTATTGTTTTTATTTAAAGGTATTCATTTTTTTAACACCTATATAGTCAAAATTAGAAAAAAACAAGACAAAACTAACTATTTGGATAAAAAAATGTTAAAAAGTATTAAAGTTTTAATTCCCAAAATATTTAAAGTGTTAGTCTGATTTATTTGAAACCAAAACATTCCCTCAGGAATAATAAAATAATATAATAAAAAATTCAATCAATACTTAATAATAATCTCCTCAAAACCCACCGTTCTCAAATAATATGTCCCGGAAGGCCATCGAGAAATATTTATAGTTTCTGTATAGCCTGAAAAGTTTTTCGACAAGAGCAATTGACCCAGGCTGTTGTATATATATATTTTTGAGTGTTCCGGAAATTGACCGGAGTGGTCGAGATAAACAACAGAATGCGCCGGATTAGGGTACACACTGAGACTGTGATTGTCTGCAATTTCCACCGATGTAGGCACAGTAGTGAATATAGTCTGAAAGTTTTCTGCATATTCATAAGTTCCTCCACAAGTAGAAAGCGCA
>CAJQOX010000349.1 GCA_905480075.1 uncultured Aureispira sp.
ACAGAGGGCTGAAGGCATATCGGTTTTTATCATGACCATCTGATTCTGTGCGGCTGCATAAGCGGCTTTTACATCGGGAAGATCATTATTGATGGCATCATGTAATGTAGAGGGCTTGAGTGAATTCAAAGTGCTGATCGCTAGATCGAACTGACTGATAATCTCTGTGTGCAAATCTGCAGAGCCCTTTTTTGCACCTGTAGCTTGCAGGAAATCATCCAGCCCGATGCTGTCACTCCCACTCCCGTTACCCATAAATACATTTTTACTTGCTTCTGCTGCTGCAATTGCCAAATCAAGCGACCTGCGGCTGTAATAGGCTTCTACGTTCTGTGGCAATAAAGGAATATAGCTCGTCTTGGCACTGATAGGGGTGCCCAACTTATTGTTTTTGAAGTTTTCATAACCCTTGTTCAGCTGATTGACCAGGTCGCTCATAGGTTTTCCACTCGCTATCCCATCGGTCGTTATAAAAGTGTTCAGGTAATTCGCCCCGCTGACCTTCCAGGCATCATTGACTGCATTGGCCTTCTGTAATATCAAAGCAGATACATCCTGCAGATACTGTTTTCTCTTTGTGGCATTGATGTCCGTAGTATACAATTCTACTACAGAGGCAGCAGAAGTATCGGTTCCGTACAATAAATAATCCAATGCCGGAAATCCTCTTGTATAGGAGTAGGTCTCACTCGTCAGATCATAAGTGCCACTGTCAACAGCCGCTTCCAGCCGCACAACAAATACCGGGAAGTTGTTCATGAAAGACCTGAGGTTTTCAGTCTCGGCAGGTCCAAATTCAAAGGGAGAGGCACTCTGCCAGGTCAGCCAGGTCTTTTGGAACTGATCGCGTAATATGCTCAGATTGGCAGAGTCGGGATTGGTAACAAAGGAAATAGTCAAAGTGTTCAGACTCGCTGCATCATCAGCAAGTGCCTGATAAGCAGGTGCAATAATATTCGTGCCGGTGTTTTCCAAAAGACTCAGCTGATCGAAAGTACTTGCACAACTGTCAGTCCCATCAGTAACACAGCTTTGAAAAAAATATCCGCAAGCCAGGATTAATATTATATAGTATTTAGCAGATTGTAAAATCATAAACTTCATTTTGTATAAAATAACTTACCAAATATACATTATAAACTATGAATGTAGTCCGATCAGAGTTATAAATTGTTTTTTACAGATGACAGGTCGGTAAAGTAGGAAACCAAGGCAGTTTTTGCCGCTTCGATCTTATTATCAGTAACATTATAGTTGTTTGCCTGTAAAGGATCAGAACTTCCGAAAAGGTCATTGAGAATTGTATTTACCTCATTAAGGGTAATTGTATTGCTTTCGGCACCATATTTCAAAGATATAATGAATCCGAATACTTCAGATAATTCATGAAAAGCAACAAAAGGGTCTGTCGTCAGGTTTGCTTGTGCATCATTAAGATAAGATAGCGCGGTAGCTACTGAAACAAGTTCCCAGTTTTTTTGCAATTCTGTTATTTGAGCATCACGTAATGTGATATCTTTTGCTGATATTGCCGCACGACCAGTCAGAAAAGCATCCATCATTTTTTGATTTAAAGGGTAGGTCAGTTCATGTTTGTTACAGTATTTTCCCCAATATCTCGGTGCTTCATTCAAATCTTCAGCTGGAAATACTTTAGGAACTCCAAAATAACCGAAGGCCTCATCCCAGTGATGTTCCATTTCTGTTCCTTCTCCGGCATTGACAAGCTCATTGTCCACATCCATTTTACCTGAACCCATATAAACGGCAGTCCCCTGATAATAGAAGCAGGCACCCATCAGGCCTTTCTCAATAATTTGTGCCAATTCAAGCCCTCTTTCATTAAAAAGATAGCTTTTGCTGTTGTCATTCTTGCTTCCAATACCTGCCTGACCATTAGATGCCGTCTGATGAGTAGATAAACTTGCAGTGGCAACCGCATCCATATAATTTTCGAAGTTGCTTCGCTCTGTATAGAGCGTTTTGTTTTTTAGTTGCTTGGCAAGAGAGTCATTCAGTTCTGTTGTCGAAAAATACTGCCCGGTGTTATCTCCGTACATATCTTTGAGTTTAGTGGCATCCAAGGACGGTGCATTCAAGGTATGTGCAGACTTGATGTAAGTTGTAATTTCTCCCATCTTGTCTAATCGTTGTGTTTGTCCGGTGTAGGATGTGTTTGCAAAATTGTAGGTGTCCGGAATGCTAAAGGTAACAGGGTCTGTATCTCTGCAGGAATTGAATAGCATTAGTATTAGTAGTATTATATATAATTCTGGTTTTTTCATTGTTTTGAATATTAATGGGTTTTGTATATGATAACACAAACCTAATTCTTATTTAAACTAAATCCAAATAAGGAGCATTAAAAAAAATACCTTTTTCCTTTGTTAGTTTATATTGTTTTGATTACCAGCTTTTTTTGAAGTTTTCCAGGTTGGTGCATTTTTCTGCTACAGATTCGAATTTATCGAAAAACACCTTATTTTGCTCTGTGATTTGATAGTTTGCCTTGTAATTAATCAGGGTCCAGGTAGCAAATAATATAAACCCCAGTGACCATATTATTCCCAGGGCTGCCAAGGTGTTCGTCTGTTCACCGACCAATGAAAAGGCGGAACTAACGCCTATTATAAAAGTAAAGGCAGAAAAGATAAAAATACTGCTTTTTCGGTTCCGAAGATATTTTTTTACTATCTCTCTGCCCAATAATTTTTCTTTGATCAGATTATAGTTCTGAAAATTATTTTTATAGGTAAGAAAAAGCCGTTCTGTGTCTTCTTGTGAAAAAGTAGCTAATATAGACATGATATATTATATTTGGCTTAAGGGTTTCAGTAACAATGATAAAATATAAAAAATAAATGGGAGGCTGCTTTCTTTTTACAAAGTTAATTACTTTAATTAGTTTTTATTGATTTTTATATTTTTTGTAATGATTATTAATCAGTTATTTTTGTCATCTTTTATAATCGTATTATTTGAAACAATTTTAACTCTTTATTGTTCGTTATTCTACTGATATTTGTCATTACACGGAATTGTTTTCTCTTCATCTGTTATTCTTTCTTATGTATAAATACATGCTGCCAATTTTCTTTTTTTTGTTTGCGTTTTCTTTAAATGCTCAGAAATTTGATGTTTTGGCAGGTCCTGTCTATGGTCACTATACCGATTCTACCAAACATTTTTGGATGCTTGTTGACCGCAATAACCAAGGTAACAATGTTGATAATTGGTCTGTGCAATTCAATATTTTTCTGGAAGATTATTTTTTAAGTAATCAAAAGGCTTTCGTAAAAAAAATCCTGAATTGTTCTTTTGTAGATAATGGTAAAATTATGGTCAATGGAATTTTGAAAGTTCCCGTTCATAACTCCAATTTTAAGGACATCTCCTTTTTATTGGGTTCCTGTGCCTTTCCTTATCCCTTTGTCTTTTGGTCGGGCAAAAAAAAGGAAGGTATTTTCAAAACAATGAGTAAACATGATAAGGATTTTATGTTGTGGATGGGAGATAATGTTTATTATCTCGGCAAAGAATGGGAAAGTGCTCAGAAAATGCACAAAAAAAATATTAAAATGAGGCTCAAACCTCATTTGAATGCCTTTCTGAAATCCTGCCCGCAATATGCTGTATGGGATGACCATGATTTTGGAGAAAATAATGATAATGGTTCTAATGATTTTAAATTTGAATCGCTTAAAATTTTTAAGCAATATTGGGCCAACCCTTATTATGGAACAGATTCCACCCCGGGGGTGTTTACTCATTTCAGCCATTCAGATGCTGATTTCTTTTTGCTCGATTCCCGTTACCATGCCAACGATTCTTCTATGCTTGGTCAAAGTCAGTCTAAATGGCTCAAAGATAAACTGAAAGCCTCTGATGCAAATTTTAAATTTATTGTTTCAGGGACTCAAATTCTTGCCGATAATCCCGGAGGGGAAGACCTCGGGGATTTTGGTACCGCAAAAAATGAATTGCTGAACTTTATTGAAAAAGAAAAAATATCCGGCATTATCTTTCTCTCAGGAGACAAGCATTATGGAGAATTGTTGAAAATGGAAAGAAAAAATGCCTACCCTTTATACGAACTTACTTCCTCTCCGCTCACTTCGATCATCAATCCCGGATATACCAAAAATAATCAAATCCGGTTGCCCAATACATTGGTGCTTAACCATAACTTTTCTAAAATTATTCTCAATGGTGAGAATGAAAAACGAAAATGCAGAATGGAAATGTTTAACAGGGACGGAAAACTACTCTGGTATCACGAAGTCCTTTTATCTGACTTGAACTGATTTTACCTCTGTCCTTTTATTTTTGTTTCCTGGATTACTTCTTATTTTTAGCTTTTTTTACCTTCACTTTATTATTAATGTACTTTCTAAGCAAAAAATAATAAATCTAAGGTCCCTTTAAAAAAAAATCACTAAATTAGATTCCTCAATAAATTATTATTATTCATATACTCAATAATTGAATTACCTATAATTTGAGATTTATTCTTTTTGTATCTGTTTGAAAATTTATCCTGAGATAGATTTTTTAACATTTAATATTCCGAACTGAAAATAAGAAGTTTTACTATGAAAGATCAGAATGCCATTGGTGGCAACTATAAGTTTAACCATATTAAAGTATACGGTTCTGTGGAAAGCTTTTACAAAAATGTAAAAAGTTATCGGCGTGTTCTTGATGTCTCTGAATGTACCTATGTCTACGGTGAATTGTCCTTTTATAATAAATTGTTCGATGAACGGGATTGGAAATGTAAATCCAGATTGGTTTGTACCAATGTCGCTACAGGTGAACAGATTTGCGATATGAAAAAAGACCTCGAAGTTAAAAAAGATAAGAATGTGGTTTCTGTCAGAGAAGGTTGGGGAACGCCCAATACCGGCTGGTGGAAAAAAGGTAAATATAAATGGGATGCCTACCTCGATGATCAGTACCTCGGAACTGCCTACTTTTATGTAGTCGATGAAGGCGTAGTTACTGCTGAAAATAATCCTTATATCGCTATCAATAATATCCGGTTGTTCGAATCTGATGTCAAGGGCACTCCTCTCAATGAACGTAAGTACCTATCTACTTTTAATAAAACCACTGCACGCTATATTAATGCTGAATTAAATGTCGAAATTCTTACTGAAACCCGTCCGATGCCTTTAGACTTTAAATTCAATTTTTATAATGATGCAGGACAACACAAGGCTTTTGTAGAATACTTTAAGGAGTTTAACGAAACAAGAAATACTTTTTCCTTCGATACAGGATACGGATCCTCTAAAGGTAATTATTGGTATGAAGATAATTATACTATCGAAGTGCAGTTTATGAATGAACTCATTGCGGTAATTCCACTTAAAGTTGCGCAGGAAGAAGAGGAAATGGAAGGGGATGTTTCTTTTCTCGTTGACAGAACTGAAAGATCATCAACAGGGTCTAAAGATAAATTAGATAACCTCACTTATGAAGAAGCTACGCAGGAATTAAATGCCCTCATTGGGCTCGATGCTGTCAAAAAACAAATTGATGAGTTCGCAACGTATCTTAAATTTCTAAAGATCAGAGAGGAAAAAGGTTTCAAGGAATCCAATACTTTTAACCTCCATACCGCCTTTCTCGGAAACCCCGGTACAGGTAAAACTACGGTGGCTAAAATGCTCGGACAAATTTATAAAAGTCTCGATCTCTTGTCTAAAGGTCATGTCCACGAAGTAGGTAGGGTAGATCTGGTAGGGGAATATATCGGACAGACCGCCCCCAAAGTCAAAAAGGCTATCGATAAGGCAAGAGGTGGTATTCTCTTTGTCGATGAAGCGTATGCACTCTCCGACAGAGGAGATGACGGGAAGGATTTTGGTAAGGAGGTGATTGAAGTGCTGCTCAAGGAAATGTCTGACGGGAAAGGCGATATCGCTATTGTCTTTGCAGGTTATCCAAAAGAAATGCAGTCTTTCGTTACTTCCAATCCGGGGATGGGATCCAGAATTTCTTCTATGATCCATTTCTCAGATTATGTACCCGATGAATTAATGGAAATCGCTGCTTATGCCGCTGATAAAAGAGATATCAAAATTAATGATGAAGGGAATGTCCTGTTACATAAAAAAATTGTTGAGGCCTACAGAACCAGAGATGCTCATTTCGGTAATGCTCGGTTTGTTAATGGTATTATTGAAGAGTGTAAACAGAATATGGCATTGCGCCTTATGAAAGTTGAAAATTTTGAAGAACTTGAAAATGAAGCGCTCTCTACTGTTGTGCTCGAAGATGTCGAAAAGGCTTTCGGTATCTCTAATACTAAATCGGTGCATATTCCTGTTGATGACGCCGCACTAACAGAAGCACTGAAGGAATTACATGAAATGATTGGCCTCGATGAAGTGAAAAGAGATGTTGACGAAATGGCCAAACTGGTGAAATATTATACCGAAATTGGAAGGGATGTAAAAAAAGCCTTTTCTATGCATACTGTATTTACCGGAAACCCAGGTACTGGTAAAACTACTGTCGCACGTATCCTTGTAAAAATTTATAAGGCGCTCGGTATTCTCGAAAGAGGACACCTCGTGGAATGTGACAGAAAAAATCTCGTGGCTGGTTATACCGGGCAGACGGCTATCAAAACTTCCGCTATGATCGATAAGGCTATGGGAGGAGGGCTGTTTATCGATGAGGCTTACTCGCTTACTCAGGGTGGACAGGGGGATTTTGGAAGGGAAGCTGTCGATACCCTCCTTAAACGTATGGAAGATGAAAGAGGGGAGTTTATTATCATCGCTGCAGGTTATCCTAACGAAATGCGTAAATTCCTCGAAATTAATCCTGGGCTCCTCTCAAGGTTTGACCGTACGCTCAATTTCCCCGATTACGATGAAGATGAATTAATGGATATCGCGCACGTTATGTTTGATGCTGATAACCTTTTTCTCGATACTGATTCTAAAGCACACCTCAGAAAGTATATTGGACGGATGCTCGAGCATAAACATAAGTATTTCGGAAATGCCCGTTCTATCAGGAAGGTCGTAAAGGAAATCGCCCGCCGACAAAATCTCAGACTCGCTGAAATGGACTCGGAAAAACGTACCTCAGATATGATGAGAATGGTTACTCTCGAAGATTTTAAAGACTTTAAATTGATTGAACAGGATGAAAATGACTTGCCTCGTAAAGGTATTGGCTTCAGATAATTTCTGATTCTTTATATAATATCCTCTTTTGAGCTGCTTCGGTTTCCGTTGCAGCTCTTTTTATTCTATCAGGATTACTTCGAAATTTCTATTATCTGATATTCTTGCTGCTCCCGCTTCTGATATTCGTAACTTTTTTAATGTGGGTAGTTTGTATACTGAGGGTGGAATCTGCAAAAGTTTTGGGTTCTTGCTGATGTTCAAACCCTCAAGATTTTCTAATTGGTCGAGCTTCTCAGGTAATCTTTCTATCTGACTGTTTTTTATACTTAAACTCTTCAACTTCCGTAATTCACAAATACTCTCAGGAACTTTTTTCAGAGAATTGCCCGAAATTTCCAGAATGACAAGATTGGGCATGAAATAAAAACAGTCTGGAAGCGCTTCCAGGTATTTGTTGTCGAAAGATATTGCAATCACTTCTTTTAATAGATAACATAATTGCCCCAAAGGAAGATTGTCAAAGCTGATAGCCGGATGTATCTTGCTGGAGTAAAATAATAAATCTTTCAGCGCACGTTCCACTGGCCACAGACTTATCTTGCCCGACAGACTCAGCTGATAGGCTAATTCTATATTATCCCGCTCTCCTGTTTTTAATAAATTAGTGATTTTTTCGAGCATCATTGGAACTTTTAGTATTATTGTGGCCCTTAAGATGGCAATATTTATTCTTGCTGTCTTTATTTAAAGTTGTTTTTGTTTATTTATTAACATTAAATCTATAATAATGAGTTCCAAAAAGAGAATTTTATCTGCTATTCAGCCTACAGGGAATATGCATTTTGGTAATTATTTTGGCGCTGTTCAGAATTGGGTCAGACTACAGAAAGAGTACGAATGTGTCTATGGTGTTGTCGACTACCATGCTATGAGTATGCCCTATAATCCCAAAAAACTCCGCGAAAATACATGGAATATTCTCTTTAATCTAATTGCTGTTGGGGTCGATATCGATAATCTCTTTATTCAGTCGCTAATTCCGGAACATGCCGAATTGAGTTGGATATTCAATTGCTTTTGTTCCTATGGTCAATTGTCCAGAATGACGCAGTTTAAAGATAAAAGCCTCCAATCTAAAGATAAAGCTTCTGATGAATTTATCTCGGCAGGCCTCTTCGGTTATCCGGTCCTGCAGGCTGCGGATATCTTAATCTATAAGGCCGATTTTGTTCCGGTAGGCAAAGACCAGGAACAACACCTCGAACTGACAAGGAATATCGCCGAACGTTTCAACAGGCAGGTAGGAAAGGAGTATTTTGTGCTCCCCGAAACTTTATTTACCAAAATTCCCAAGGTGATGTCCACTGCCGACCCGACAAAAAAAATGAGCAAAAGCGCAGGAGATAAACACCATATCACGGTCTTTGCCGAGGAAGCAAGAATTCGAAAACAAATCAAATCGGCTGTTACGGATACCGGGGAAAATACCGAGGGTAAAATGAGCGCAGGAGTCGAAAACCTGTTCTCCCTCCTCGAGGCTTCAGGAAAAACAGAGGCACATAACAGCCTGATGGATTCTTACAATAGCGGTTCCCTGAAATATTCTGAACTCAAAGAGGAGGTCGCCAACGGACTCGTTGACCTCAGTGCGGTTTTCAAAGCCAGAAAAGGGGAAATAGAAGGCAATAAAAAAGAAATAAAGGCTCAGATTAAAGCCTCTTCAGCTCAAATTCGTAAACGTGCACAGCAAACTGTAAGGGAAGTAAAGGAACTCGCAGGTTTGGCTAATGTGAAGTTTTAATCTCGTTAATATTCTTAAAAGAGCTTTCTTTTTCGAAAGCTCTTTTTTATTTTTATAGCTCCAGCACCCGTATCTCTATACGTTCATTCTTCTTGCGACCCTTAGCAGAATTATTAAGCGCTATAGCCTCCATACTTCCCTTGCCGATTTCTGTAAGCTGAGAACTGAGCACATCATTGTCGGTAAGGTATTCTGCAACCTTTTTTGCCCGGGCTTTGGTAAAGGTTATGCTTTTCATCGCATCCAGACTGTTGTCGCAATGACTCGAAACCTCTACTTTCATCTTAGGATTGTCTTTCAGTGTTTTGGCCAAAGATTTAAGAATTTCATGGGAGTTTTTTCTCAGTATATCGGTTCCTTCTTCAAACTCCACGCCCGACAAGAGCAATCGCTGACCCTTTTTTATAGACATGTCGGAATTGAATTCAGGCAGATCGATTTCTGTGAATTCAGTAACCGATACCAGGTCTATGAATATATAGGTGCATTCCTTCTCTCCGCGGGCCTCAAATATGCCCGGGTTGATATTGCTGAAATTTCCTATTGCAATATACTTTTCCCCTCCCTTGGCTTTGTATAATGCCGTAACCTCTTCCCAGTCATATTGCTTTTTCAGTAAGCTTTGACTGTTGTTTTGCAGGGCTGTTGCAGGGATATCTATTGCCCTTCTTTCTTCGCTGACTTCCAGTAATTCTTCACTCAGCACAACACCGATTTCCTTTACTGCTGTAGAACAAAATTGTATCGGCAGCCGCACAAACATTTTTATTATGTATTGTTTGTCCTTTTCTAATGCTGTTGTCAATCGCCCTTGTTGAAATTCTCCCTTTATTCCCAATTTTAAAATATTCAATACATCCTTATGTGCTGCAGGGGGTAATTTCATGCCTTGTACAAAAGATTTCGAATCTTTGGAAAGGGTACAGTTTGTATTGATATATCCGGGACGACCAGCTAAAGGTGTCCAACCGTCAACAGTGTCTATTCTTTCTGTCTTCCCGTCACAGTTTGCCCCCGCTTCAAATGAAGGGTTGATAACCAGGTTTTGAGCAATGCAGTTCTGCGATATTGTTATCAGCAAAATTATGATCAGATTTTTCATAGTATATATATAGTGTTAACTGTTTTCTTTTATAACGGAATTTGTTTTTTTTATTATGTTTATATTTAACAGAATGTAGGTTTTTCTTCTTTTTCTGATTTTTCCGCTTTTTCTTCTCTTTTTTTTATTTCTGTTTATTAATTCAGATTTCTATCTAAGGTGTTCACCTTTTACAAAGGTAATCATTATTTGATATTGCGCATTTAATTTTTTTTATGAAATAACAGATCTTAAACAATTCGAAATTTATAAGGTCAAATCTGTTTTTCTTTGTAATAATATTTGTTTGATAATAATGTGCCAAAAGATAATTCCAAGAATACTTATTTTGATAATTGATATAATTTTGAAATGAAGAAGATAAATAAAAAAAGATTTAAAATAAGTTCCAAAAAGTTTGCAAATCCAAAATGCCGATGTATCTTTGCAATCGCTTCGGAAGAGAAGTGTAGAGAATGAAAAAGAGTGGAAGCGAAAAAACTAAAAAATATTTTCAAAAAAAGTTTGAACAAGTTTTGCGGTTAAGAAAATAAGTCAGACATTTGCACTCGCCTTACAAGATAAGGTGAATGAAAAAAATAAAAGCTCCGGGGAAGAAGGAGCTCATCCTGATAAAAATCGGGATAGAAAAAGTTAATTGAAACAGCAGGTTAATTAGGTAAGCAAACGTAAAGTTTGAAGAAAACGAATGTGAAAAAAAAGCCTGTGATGAAGAATGATTTCTTAACTGAATGAAAAGGACATCACAGCAATACAACTAGAAATAGTATGGAGAGTTTGATCCTGGCTCAGGATGAACGCTAGCGGCAGGCTTAATACATGCAAGTCGAACGGT
>CAJQOX010000350.1 GCA_905480075.1 uncultured Aureispira sp.
GCCCGCTGACTCATACGCGCCAAGCCCATCCGTTTTTGTTGTTCATTTTTTCGCTGTAGAGGAATTGGATTGAGGGCTTCCCAAGAGAGCAGGGCCCTATGATTAGTTTCATCGGCAGCCATCAGTCGTTGCAAAAAGGTCGTCCCCGTACGCTGAAGACCAGTAATAAAAACAGGAGGAAGCAGCTCTTGTTCCAATATTTCAGGATGTCTTTTGAGTAAATCTACGGCTAGCAAGCGATTATTGAGGAGTCCTTTTAGGCGCACCTTGCTCATGAAGACACCAAAAGAGTGCAGTTTTGCTTCCTTATTCATGGCGGCACACAGACGCTGCAAACGATTCAGATAAGCCGCTTCTCCAAAGTCATGTAATCCAGTTTTTTTTTGCACAGATTTCACCAATTGATGGGCCTCGATGGCTTTGACAGGTATGATCCTATTGTAACATCGAATCAAAAATGGGTACGAAGATTTTAAACGCATTATTGGACAATATCTATAATTTGATTGAATTGAATCACTTCTATATCAGGCTGTGGATTACTGTCTGCATAAGCCCAGCGCAGTAGCATGGTGCCTTCATGGTGGTGTGCTGTTTCTATCCAATTAGCATGAGGTGGTTTTTGGTGAGCCACAAAAATCCTGACACTTCCATCTTCTTCAACATAGGCCGTATGGCTATTGATATGAATGGTAAAAAAGCGATAATCCAGCGACTCCATCCAATAATTATTAAGTTGAAAATTCCAATATTTACATTTGGGAGGGGTAAAATGAATATACAAAGCTTCTTCTTCTGCCAATTTCCAATAACTGTGATAATACCAAATATTGGCATCTCCTCCTGCGGCATTGGAGACCTCTGGAGAGAAGAGTGGCAACTGATTGGGATGTTTCGTAAAGCCTGTTGTCCATTTAGAAAACAGAAAAGAGGCTCCCGCTACGAAAGTCCCCGCTTGGTTCAGCCCATTAAAGACCAATTCGGGAGAAACAGGATAAGGCTTTTCTGGCCCTCCAATGCATTCTAGCTGGACAGTTGCGGGCACTTCCTTGACTCTATCCATAAAGGTTTGACGAAGCATGAGCAGGGTTGTTTCCTCTTCTAGCTTGAGCCAATTTTTCCCTTTCTTTTCTTTCGTGACCCAAATCTCAAAAGAGCCATCGGCTTCAAAGTAGATTTGACTATCTTCTATGACTCCACAAGGAGAAAGCCCTCCGGTACTTCCGTAGCTTCCATTCTGTGTAAAGAAGCCCATATAGAACACCGAATTGCGATTGCCCCAAATACGATATTCGTAAGCACCACTTATCTGCGCATTGGAATAATGGTTGTCAGGATTATCCGCACCTAACTTCACCGTTTCATGCACCATGCGTTTGAAGGAGGGAAATTGAGGGTCGGCATGTTCTATAAAAGCATCCAGGCCAGCACGCGTCAGACGGGCAAGATAGCGAATCCCTTCGGCCTGCTGAAAAGGATCTAGTGGAGCTTTGCCATATAATAATGAAGTGCCCGCAGTCTTGAGTGTATCGCAAAACTCTTCCCAAGCTTGCCCTGTTACGATTTGTTGGTTGATGACATCCTTTTCAGTCTTTCCCTGAAGTTTATTTTTAAAATTTTTAAACTTCTTATAAGTATTGGCGATGCCAAAGATTAGTTTTTTCATAGAGATAGTTGTAGGGTTCGATAAAAAAAGGACCCCCTTTTTCAGACAGCTCCTAAATACCCACTATTAATCATGTGCCCCTTAAGACCTCGTAGTAATTTTAAGATTAAAAGATCCTTTATTAGCTTCTTCTATACCTGTTACACCAATAATAACATGAGTAGATACTGACCCTGACTTCATCATAACCCTGTCGAGTTCACCCATAGGTTTCATACTTGAAAAACAACCTGATTTACTTACTACTTCCACATAAGGAGGTATATCAAAGCGACTTGCATCTATCATATAACCATAAAGGCTCATATCACTTCGGGTATTCAGTTCCACCAACACTTTGGTATTTGCGGGCACTTTTACCGCATAAAGGACATGATGCCCGTTAAAATATTTTTTTTCTGCTGCCGTATAGCAATGAATAGCCGGTCTGAGACCAAAGCGCATATCCACATACTGCCCTTCTGAAAGGCTGCCATTGATAATCTTGGTTTTATTCATATCCACATTCAGGACAATAACATTTTCGGGAAATTGAGCTTTTGCAGAAAACATCAGAGTAATCAAAAATAGTGAGGTAAATAATCTTTTCATTTCCATTAATTTAAAAATCATCAAATCAGTGTTTGTGCAATTTACATTATAGTTGAAAGAAAATGATGCATAAACCGTTAAAAATAAAAAAAATCAAAAAGCCATTTCTTTAGCTACTTTTTCCGGCCTTATTCTACTCAAATTAAAACTGAAAGTAATTCTTTTATAAAATTCATTTCCGGCAAAAGACTTAACTTTATTTTCGATATTATCTGTTCCGAACAGGGGAAGGTAAATACCTCCTGCGCCATCCCATATATCGAGCATGATACCGCCACTTACAAAAATCTCATCTGCAATACTTTCAATAGTTACGGAAGGAGCAGTATTTTTATAATAGCCGAGGTCCAGAAAAGGTTTTAGTTTAAGATATTTGGTTCGGAAGGGTAATTTAATTGGTATGTCAGACTTAATATTCAGGGCAAAAATAAAGGTATTACTAGAACCATCATCCAATACTGGTTCAATAGCTGTTTTAAAAGCTCCTTCTCTGAGAGAAACCTGTTGAGACAAAGCATTTTCATATTCTCTTCGCCCCATAATATGTTCATCATAATGATAATCCCCTCTGTTATTCGAAACAAGCAAGAGCGGCATATCACCAAAGTCCCTGTCGGTGTGTATTAGAAATCCACCGGTAAAAATCCGGAGGTCTACTCCCCAGAGATCGCTGTACATCAATTTAAAATTCGCTTCTAAAGATAATTTGAGATAATGCACCCTTTCCGGCGTATCATCGTAATTGGCATATTCCAGCTGGGTGAATATATTCATTGGAGAAGTAGCCTTTCTATTTTCGTAATTATAGCTCAGCCGGTGCGTGCTGCGCCATGTTAGCTCCTTACCAAGGAAGGTATAATAGGTAAAGATACCATTATTGACCCTCGATTCTTTACCTTTTTCTTCAATGATGAAAGAATTTTCAAGTCTAAAAGTATGTCTTTCTGTACTTATATCGGAGGATTTTGCCAGTTCGAACTCTACAAAGGGTGTAATTTTATAGTATCGGTCGGCAAATTCATACGGCCTGTCAGAATCAAATCTTTTCAGCCTTTTATTAAAGGTTTTAAAGGCAATACCTTCAGTAAACCTGTGTTTTTTAATAAATTCATTATGTCTGAGTTCAGCCATTCCTACCGGAGCCAGCGAAAAAGTACCAAAGAAAGGCATGACAGCATATTCCCAAGCTCTACGAGGGACAGGGAGATTATAAATTGCGGCACCTATCATAAGGCCATCATAAAAGTTAAAACCAATAAGCGGCAGAATATTGATTCTTGGTTTTTCGGGATGTTTAAAATCAGCAAGGAGTTTAAATTTAAGAGGTTCCCCTTTTTTAAACAGACCTGAAGACCTTATCTCATTATCATTTCTGTTTATCTCGGGCATTTCTTCCCCGGCATCTATTTTGAAAGCGGTGATCTCATCAGAACCAATTTCGATAACAGAATCCTTTCCCTGTGGAATTGATTCTATCCAGACCTTTTCAACAATTTCTCCTTTATTATTTATAGCGGAAAGCGAAAAAGGAGCATCCACTTCCCCTTTATTTTTAACAGATATTTCCGCTTTTTTATGTTTATTACAGCAGGAATATCCTGTAGCAGCATAATCAATATGGTTAGTGGAATTGACTACATTATCAAAAAACCACGCAAGATCCTTTGAACTTTCCTCCTCAAAAACCTTTCTGAGGTCAGTAGGCCCCGGATGTTTAAATTTCCATTTTTCAAAATATACCTTAAGTATTCTATCGAGTTCTTCGGTACCCAGGAATTGTTGTAAATACCTGAAAGACATAGTAGGTTTGGCATAACCACAAATATAATAATTGATAAAGGAAAGATCCTGAGAGCGGCTTTCGATAGGTTGATCCTTAAAATCCTTGCTTTGATATAAGTAGGAGAGGTATTCCATTCCGGTATTATACCCATAAAAAGAACTCATATACCTTGAGTCCATATAAGTATTCCAGCCTTCATCCATCCACGGATGATCTCTTTCATTACTGCCAAGAATACCATAAAACCAGTTGTGACCAATCTCGTGAGTGATCACATTATCGAGTCCCCCATCATAATTTGCTTCACCAATAACGGTAACCATAGGATATTCCATATCGCAGCCACGGTAAAGGCCCTGAACAACAGAAACAGTAGAATAAGGATATTCCCCTACAATATCCGAGTAGAAATTCACCGCTCTTTTATTATATTTAAGTGCCTCCTTCCACAGATTAGCTTCCTGGTTATTGAACATAATATAGCTATCAACCACCCTACCTGATTTAAGTTTAATAGTCCCTTTTTTTACATAATATCGTTTATCGGCAAACCAGGCAAAGTCATGAACATTTTGTGCAGTATACCTTATAGTTTTCATTTTTACAGAAGAGGTTGGGAAGGTATCTTTTTCATAAGACAGGTTGTCATAATTCAGCGTTCTGCAAGCTTTAATTCTTTTATCCAGAAAATCTTTTTCAGCATCAGTTTGAAGTTCACCGGTTGCGGCTACTACATAGTTTTGAGGCAACGTGACAGAAACATCAAAATCACCAAATTCTGAATAGAACTCCCCTTGATCGAGATAAGGCATCTGATGCCATCCCTTATTGTCATACACAGCAGGTTTAGGATACCACTGACACATCATATAAGCCTGATCTACATGAGCTAATCTGGAGAAATCAGAAGGAATTTTCACTCTGAAAGGCGTTTTTATCTCTACAGTTTGCCCCGGCATAAGAGGCTTGGGCAAGTTTAATTTAGCAATATCGGGATTCAAAAAATCTTCTTTCCATTTAATGGGATCATTATTACAGGTAAAATTCAATTGATCAATAAACCCTCTGTCGTTTTTTTTACTGAAATGAAAATCGAGTCTGCCCTGATTCAGTAATTGTTTAGCAAAGGCAGTTTGTTGATGTTTATAGGCATTCGGCCACAGATGAAAATATAAAAATGACAAAGTGTCAGATGAATTATTAGTGTATTTTATTTCAATATTACCTTCAATAACATGAGTTTCATCATTGAGTTTCACCTCTATTTTATAATCAACTTTTTGTTGAAAATACGAGGAGTCTTGCGCTATTAATACATTGAAATTCAATAATAAACCTAAAATTACAAGAAAAATAACAGTCATCTTATTAATTAAATTCATAGGCTATTAATTAAATATTTTCTAAAAATTTACAAATTACAATAATTAAAGTTTTGTCAAAAATATATATAAATGAACTAATGGTACAGCATTTGAATTATAATAAATGAAGTCATCGTTTAATTTTTTAATTATTTAAAATTTGTATTGGTAAGATTTTCAACAATATAGCTAATATATATTACTATTTTAACACAACATAAACAAAATAGTTACAAAAGACCTTGACAATTGTATATATTATATGTATATTTAAAACAGAAGGATAAATATTAATTGATAGAATTTATTTATTTTTTTCAAACCCACAACAACTTGTAGATGGAAGCACATGATTTTAATGGCGAACATCAACCCGATTTGAAATTACTGGTAAAGCGTTATGAAGGCATGTTGCATGAAGGCGGCATATCCTTCCTTGAAGCCGACAGCTTTTTGATGCTGACAGATTATTATGAAGAACAAAATAATTTCGATCAGGCATTAGATGTATTAATACATGCAATCAGGCAACATCCTTTTTCACCCTCTTTGTTTATTCGCAAAGCGCAGCTCCTCACTGAACAGGAAAAATATGATTTAGCATTTAATGCTCTGGAATCTGCATTAATTTTCAGTCCTTCCGAGCTTGATATTTATCTTACAAAAGCAGATATTTATCTTCGAATGTTTGAACAAAACAAAGCAATGGACGTACTCAATATTGCAAAAAATTATGCGAGGGGAGTAGACCTGGCAGATATATATGTTTTGGAATCTACCATATCAGAAACCTCCAAGGACTATCATAGTGCAATAAAGTCTCTAAAGAAATCGTTAAGGCTGGACCCAAACAACGAAATAGCAATCAGCAGGTTATGGGGTGTATATGATTTATCCGGAGACTATGCAAATGCTATAACCTTCCATATAAAATTTATCAATAGCAATCCCTATTCATTCTGGGCCTGGTTCAATCTGGGGCTGGCCTACCTCAACGTCGGGATGATTGAAAAAGCTGCTGATGCATTTGATTATTCTATCGTTATCAACGAGCGTTTCGAGCCTGCCTATCATTATTATATAGATACACTGATAGGATTGGAAGAATATGATCAGGCGCTTCGTTATTTGAACGAGTACCAGGATTTCTTCAAGCCTGATGCTCAGATATGGTTTCATCTTGGGCAATGTTATGAGTATAAATCTGAATTTAAGAAAGCTATAAGCTATTATACAAAGGCTTTGGATTTAAACAATCTGAGCGGGCGGGTATATCATTGCATAGGCAATTGTTATATGATGCAGAATATCTGGGATTTAGCGAAAGAAGCTTATTTACAGGCCTATGCAGTAAATAAGTACAATGAGGAATTCTGTTTATCGTTGGCAGACACCTATGATGTTCTGGATGATAAAGACAAGGCACATAGTTTTTATCATAAAGCGATAGCAATAGCGCCAAAGGAAGTAGAGATATGGATACACTATATAGAGTTCCTGATGGACGATCAAAGTTATTCTATTGCCCTTGAAATGCTGCAAGAAGCAAAAGAACAAATAGATGACATAGTTTTGGATTATGCAAAAGCTGCCGTCCTTTTAGAAAGTGGCAAACGTCATGAGGGTTTTATTGTATTGGGTAAAGCATTAACCGATAATTTTGAAGCACACAATAATTTGTTTCAGATAGCACCAACATTAAAAGAAGACTTATCAATAAGTGCATTTATCGAACACTACAAAAACTGATATTTACATCTTTTAAGGTAAAGTAGCTATCATTGTGTCAAAATCACCATTATCACCGTTGTCGTGCCACAGATTTGTTGAGCAGGCATACAAAGAAACCCTGTCATTAATTTTTCCAATTCTATCATCAGGAGACAGGTGAGCATCCCAAAAAGCAGTAGAAGTTGCAGAACCAAGTTGCATTTTATCAAAGAACAAGGCAATACTGTTACAGGCATATCTGCTTATTCTCAAATAATCCACAGCAAATTCATCTGCAATCTGTTCATGTTCTTTAGAATAAATCAGAGAATTTATTCCTGCAATAATATCATTTATATCCTCAGGGCTTGCATTATTGTTAGCTACAGACATTAATTCAGGTATACCATGTTCAGCAGTAAGACTAGCTGTAGTATGTCTTTGGTCATTATGTGCTATCAGATGAGCAAGCAAACCAGCTAATTGATCCACTTTATCCAAATATTTCAACATTCCTGTATAAATGTAAATATATCCACCAGGTACACAGAAAGCATCAATTTTCGAATCATCATGTAATATTTTTAGTTCCCAATCGTACTCTTGGCTAAAATTTAATTGAGGAGCGATCAGTAGTTCATCTCTCATAGCATACAAGAATATATATGCATCGGAATAAAGCGTTTGATTTAAAACAGTAAATTCAGTTCTTGCTTCTATTTCCTTATCGAGAACTTTCCCCAGATCGATGTCTTGCTGAACACTGAAAATATTAACCGGGCTATCGCAGGAGCTGAAAGAAAAAACAAAAAAGGCAATAAGGGCGGCTATAAATTTTATATTACTCATCACAAAGGGATTTATTCTGAATATCATCTAAAAATATAAAGATAAAAAAAGCATTGACAGCAAATGCTATCAATGCAAAAATATATTCAATATAATAAATCACAAATTTGTTAAACCAAAGCTGCTTTACGTTTTAACACTTTATGGACAGCATTAACCACATCAACTGTATCCAAACCATATTTAGCAATTAAGTCAGGAACTTTACCCGACTCACCAAATGTATCATTGACTGCCACAAATTCCATTAAAGAAGGATTATTCTGAGCCAGGACTCTGGAAATACTTTCACCTAGACCACCCATTATATTATGTTCCTCAGCTACTACGACAGCTTTGGTTTTGGCTACAGATTTAAGTACGGCATCAGTATCGAGGGGTTTTATAGTATGAATATTAATAATTTCACAGCTAATACCTTGACTTTCGAGTTCTTTGGCCGCCTCAATTGATTTCCAGACCAAATGACCAGTAGCAAAAATAGTTACATCAGTACCTTGGTTCAACATCAGTGCTTTACCAATTTCAAAAGGCAAATTTTCAGTAAACATCGGCCAACCCGGTCTTCCAAACCTAAGATAAACAGGCCCCTCGTGATTTGCAATAGCCATAGTAGCAGCTTTAGTCTGATGATAATCACAGGGATTGATAACCGTCATTCCCGGGAGCATTTTCATCATACCAATATCTTCCAGCGTTTGATGAGTAGCACCATCTTCCCCCAGTGTAAGGCCAGCGTGTGAAGCGCAAAGTTTTACATTTTTGTGAGAATAAGCTACAGACTGACGAACCTGATCAAAAACTCTTGCCGTAGAGAAATTGGCAAACGTTCCAGTAAAGGGTATTTTCCCTCCGGTTGCTAAACCTGCAGCGACACCAATCATATTAGCCTCTGATATACCCATCTGAAAAAATCTTTCAGGAAAATCATCAATAAATTTATTCATTTTGAGCGAACCAACCAAATCGGCACACAGAGCGACAACATTTGGGTTGGCTTTTCCTGCTTCATACAGACCATCACCAAAACCATCGCGGGTAGCTTTTTTTCCTGTACTTATAATATCTTTAAGCATAGTATTTTTTTTAAAATTATTAAATTGATGAATCAGAAAAACTATAAAGGATAATCTCCAAGTGTTTCTTCCAATTGGGCAAGCGCAATATCCTTTTGTTCATCATTAGGAGGTTTACCATGCCATTTGTGTGTACCTGACATAAAATCTACTCCGTGTCCCATATCAGTTTTCATCAAAATTACAACAGGTTTTTCATTACCGGTTTTAGCTTTTGCCTCATTCATCACTTTAATCACGTCCGACATATCATTTCCCTGCATATGTAAAACAGTCCATCCAAAAGCTAACCATTTAGCTTCAAGGTCACCTAAACTAAGAACATCGTCATTGGCACCATCAATTTGTTGACCATTCCAATCTACAGTAACAATAATATTATCAATTTTCTGATGAGCAGCAAACATCATTGCTTCCCAAATTTGTCCTTCCTGTAATTCACCATCCCCAGTCAGTACAAAAACCTTTTTTTGATCTCCATCCAGTTTTTTAGCTAATGCTACACCAAGTGCAACAGATAAGCCCTGTCCGAGAGAACCTGAAGCAATACGAACACCGGGTAATTTTTCATGTGTTGCGGGATGACCCTGCAGACGGGAATTCAGACAACGGAAAGTTGCGAGTTCTTCGACAGGAAAATAACCGGAACGAGCAAGTACGCTGTACCATACGGGAGAAATATGTCCGTTAGACAAAAAGAAAACATCTTCTCCTTTTGCATCCATGTTAAACGATGTATTATGATCCATAATTTCCTGGTACAGTGCTGTAAAAAATTCAGCACAACCAAGAGAACCACCAGGATGACCACTTTGACAGGCATGAACCATGCGAATGATATCGCGTCGAACCTGTGTAGCCATACTTTCTAATTCTTGAATTTCAGCCATGATTAGATATATATAATATAGTGTGAAAAGGTAGGAAAATTATTTGCTGCAAATATAGCTATTTTTGATCGTATTTGCAGATTCCTTGTTTAATTGTGATTATTTTTTTTTAAAATGATTGATTATTATCTCACTATGAACTCTTGAATTTTCAATAAACCATTTTCTTGTTTCCATACCACCGCAAACCACACCTGCCAGATAAATTCCAGACTGATTGGTTTCCATCGTTTCGTGATTGAAAACAGGAGTTTTCAATTCATTGTCCAATAATTCAATTCCCATTTTTTCCAAAAAAGAAAAATCGGGCTGATATCCGGTCATAGCCAACAAAAAATCATTATCCAATTTAATAATACCAAGGGGAGTATCAAGCATCAGGTATTTTTCTGAAATATTAATTAAGTTAGAATTAAAATAAGCTTTTATATCCCCTTCTTTGATTCTGTTCTCTATATCTGGTCTTATCCAGTACTTTACACTACTTTTTATTTGAGGGCCTCTTATAATCATAGTTACATCGGCGCCTTTTCTAAAACATTCCAATGCTACATCTACTGCAGAATTAGAAGCACCAACAACAGCAATTTTCTGACCTGAATAAGGATGAGGTTCTTTATAATAATGCCTGACCTTAGGAAGGTTTTCACCCTCAATATTCATCAACTGAGGAAAATCATAAAATCCGGTAGCTATGATGATTGCTTTCGAAAAATACTCAGATTTATTAGTAATTATCCTGTATAGTTTATTCTTTCTATTTGCTGATAATACCGTTTCGTATAAATTAATATTTAATTCATTTGCATCAGCAACCTTTCTATAATATTCCAAAGCCTCAGCCCGGCTGGGTTTTATCAGATGTGAGACAAAGGGGACGCCCCCAATTTCGAGTTTTTCGGAGGTAGAAAAAAAGGTCATTCCCAAAGGATAATTAAATAAAGAATTTACCAGACAACCTTTTTCAATGATCAAGTAGTTAAGACGGGCTTTTTTAGCTTCAATTCCGCAATTCAAACCAATTGGCCCTGCGCCAATAATGAGCAGATCTAATTCCTGTTTCACATAAAGTTTTTTATTGCCTGTTAAAATTAAAAAGTCAAAAAACCGGTGTATATCGTTTAGGAAAATTCCTACTATATATATAGTATAAAATTATTCTGTCAATTCTATAGGCTTGTACAATTCGGGGTAATTATTCTCAATAAAATCAATATCTTTAGATACAGGATAAATTTCAAACAAATTATCATCAAGGGGTTTCAAGAGGTCAAGAATAATTTTAAGAGATGTATCACCCAGCCATTTTTTCTGATCCTCTATATTATTAATAATAACAGGCATTCTTTTCTGTCCGATTACCTTGATTTCCTTCTCGACCCCAACAGTAATAATCGAAAAAGTTTTGTGTTCCACCATATTCTCATCGAACCAAATATCCCAGACACCTGCAAAAGCCATCATATCATTATTCTCCATTTGAACCCTGAAAGGCTGCGTATGTCTACCGTTTTTTCTCCATTCAAAATAACCATCTGCAAAGATAAGGCATCGTTTCTGACGAACCGGAAGTCTGAATGATAATTTCCCTGCAATTCCTTCCGCTTCAGCATTAATAAGGTTCAAGCCAACATTCTTATCATTCGCCCAATGAGGAATCAATCCCCATCTGAAGACCTCTAATTCTGACGAATTATTAGTTAAGACATAGGCATTTTGATTACACCCTATATTATAACTTTTATCGAGTTCTTTTTTTATATCTAAATTAAATTGACGCTTCATTTTCTCATTTGAAGCAGAGAATGAAAATCTAAGAGGCATGAATTCTGAATTTTTAATTACAAATAATAACCTAAGATAATTTGAAATTATTAATTCCACTAATTATTACAAAAACAAATCTTTGAATTTTATTGTTTTATCTTTTATTAATTAAATAAACCTGTAAAAATAATCTATTTTTTATCCAATTAAACATTAGTTTTTATTATTTTTTTAAATATTAATAAAAACCATAAAAGTTATCCACGTTGTGGATAAACATATATTAAATTAATAGAATTCTAAATTAACAAAATCCATTTTTTAAGTACTTTATCAACTTTAAAGTGATTAAATATCCCAAAATAATCAATTTAATTACATAATTAAAAATAAAATTACTACCTCTGTAAGTTATCCACAGTTAATTCAAACTTAATCAACAAAATGAATTATTTTAAAAAAATTCAAAATGTCCTCTAATTTTAAGCAGAATAATTAGAATATAAAAAATAACAGGGAAGCCTTTCAATTTTTTTGTTTTTATAAGATGAAACAAATTGGTCGGGCAGTTAATACACATTAATAAAAAAAACAATATATATTTATATTGGTAAACAATTATTTACAAAAGCAGTTATACACATCATTTTTGTTAACTATTGTTTATAACCTTTAATTTATTAACAAAAACTTAAAAGGAATTTTATATTTCATTCAATAAATATTCTGATGTAATGATTATGTTAATTTATGCTTCCTTATTCACATATTACGCACATATGATCATCCACTTCATATAATTCAGTATATTTTGATATTTAATCCACAATTATGGTAAAAAATGTTAATAAGTAAGTCAAAGCAAGTAAAAATGACCTACTTATTGTGTATAATTTTAGTTAATAAGCAGTATTAATATGTTAACTGTTATCATATATTTATTATTATCAATTAAAAGGAGGCTTATCAACATATTAACAGCCTTAATAACGAATGTTTTTTTTAATTTTAATTTTTAATAAATATTTTTTATTATAATATAAAGAAAAAAATGCAAAAAATGAAACAAATATTATTGTTTCATTTTTAATATTTTATTTTTTATTTAGAGGGATTATAAATTCAATTGAATTTTTTTAATAGTTAAAACATATTACTTTCATTATATGTATTTTTGTACATAAACATTACTGTATTACTATTATTTTCGCTTTTTATAATTTAATAAATGAATAAAGAAACAATAGCATTTTCTAAATATGTAAAATTTTGGTTGCTTACAGGCGTTGTGATGGTCTTCCTTCAGGTCGTAATAGGAGGAATAACAAGATTAACCGATTCAGGTCTTTCAATAACAGAATGGGCAGTTATTCAAGGAACTATCCCTCCATTAAATCCTTCAGAATGGGAAACTGCCCGTCAGCAGTACATGAATCATGCAATTGGTCAGGTAAATATGAAATGGTCCTCTTCTTTGTATCCTGAAGGTATACCAATGAAAGAGTTTAAATTCATTTATTTTTGGGAGTATTTTCATCGTTTATGGGCCCGAACCATGGGATTTGTTTTTCTGATACCATTTCTACTTTTTTTATATTACAGAAAATTATCAAAACCACTTATAAAACAATTGATTAAAGTAGTTTTATTAACAGTATTAGTTGCTGTCTTTGGTTGGATTATGGTAAAATCCGGATTAGACACTCCAGAATTAGCGTGGGTAAATGGGTATAAATTAACGATTCATCTAAGTTTAGCCACAATAGTTTTCGGATATCTTTGGTGGGTTACTTTAGGCGTTGTACAACCTGTAACTACAGACGGGCATAATAAACGCATAAGAATTTTTGCATGGAGAATAACTGCTATAGTCTGTTTTCAAATTGTATTGGGAGGTTTAATGGCAGGAATCAAAGCAGGTTTATTTTTTAATCATTTTCCTCATATGGAAATAGATTATAATGATCAATCCTGGATATGGATTGCAGATGTTTTAAAAGATGAATCAAAATGGACCTGGGAAAATATGCGTAATTACAGTGCTTCAGATGGTAAAGGATTTGCCGCTGCTTTTATACAATTAATGCATAGAGGAACTGCCTATCTGCTTTGTTTTTTAATACCGGTTTTTTTCATGTATGTACGACGTATCCACCATTCAGTTCAATTAAAAAGGGGGAGTTATATTGTGATGATTTTATTAATTATTCAAATAATTTTAGGTGTATTGACTTTATTAAATGGAATTGGACAAATACCTTTGCTTTTAGGAGTATTACATCAGGCAGTAGGACTCTTATTACTTGCAGCGATGTTGTATGTTGTCTATCAATTTACAGAAGGATCTGCTACCATGTTAAGGGATAAAGTAATAGAGGAAGAATAATTTTTACTAATCCAAAAAAATAAATTTTGAAAGTATAAAACAAAAAAGTATTGTGACTTTAGAGCTTCACAATACTTTTTTTTTACTGACTATATATATTGAGAAACGCTTAAAATATTTGTCCTGCAATTTGTTTTATTGTTGGAGCATCTCCCATAGTATAATAATGTAAGCAGGGAACTCCTGCCTCTTTCAATTCTTTTGACTGAGCAACAGTCCACTCAATACCTACCTGAGTACGTGCTTCGCTATCTTTAGCCTTTATCAATGCAGAAGACAAATCTTTAGGAATATCTAAATGAAATAATCTTGGGATAGAATTCAATTGATATTTTTTAGTAATTGGTTTTAAACCCGGAACTATAGGGACATTAATCCCGGCATTTCTACATTTTTTCACAAAATCAAAATAGGCATTATTATCAAAAAACATTTGAGTAACAATATATTCAGCACCTGCTTTTATTTTTTCTTTAAGAAAATAGAGATCACTTTGAAAATTGGGTGCTTCAAAATGTTTTTCCGGATATCCTGCAACACCAATACAAAAATCTGAGGGTTCAGCATTCGTTAGTGTATTATCAAGATAAAAGCCATCATTCATTTTTTTAACCTGATTAACTAAATCCAAAGCATAAGCATGTCCATTAGATTCAGGAATAAATTTCCCTTCAAATTTTCGTGCATCTCCTCTGAGAACCAAAACATTGTCAATACCTAAAAATTTAAGGTCAATCAGTGCATCTTCAGTTTCCTCCACACTGAAACCACCACAAATTAGATGAGGAACAGCATCAACACCATAACGATGCATAATTGCGGCACATATTCCAACAGTACCCGGGCGTTTCCGCATTTCCACTTTTTCATAATAACCGCTTTCTCTTTTTTTGTAGATATACTCCTCTCTGTGATAGGTTACATCAATAAAAGGAGGATTAAACTCCATGAGTGGGTCAAGTGTATCAAAAATACTTTGGATTTTTCCGCCTTTAAGCGGCGGTAGAATTTCAAAAGATATTAGTGTTTCACCATTTGAAGCCTTGAAATGATCTTGTACTTTCATAGTCTAATTTGCTCAGTATTATTGAGATTTTGTTATAGTTCTGCTATTACTATTACAAAGGTACATAAGTTGGTAATAAAAATGAAATCCCTTTTATCAATAATGAGAAAAGGGATTTTTAAATAAAAACATTTATTTACCTTTTTTCAACCTGAATTTTAAGATTAATATCATCAATCAATTCAACTTCATCAAACTCATTTAATGTATCAACCAAATTCAGTTCAGCAGCCAATACTTCAGCACAGATATAATCTTTAAATTGTGACATTGCATCATTGATAGCAGAATGTTTTTCCAGGGTCAGAATTATCCTGTCTGTAACTTCAAAATCTTTATTCTTACGAAGATTCTGAATACGGTTTACAATTTCTCTTGCTATTCCTTCAGCTTTTAATTCAGGAGTAAGATTAACATCGAGTGCAACCGTAATTTCGGCATCTGATGCTACCATCCAACCTTCAATATCTTCAGAAGTAATGACCACATCTTCCATTGTAATTTCAAATTTTACACCTTCAAGATCCAGCATATATCTACCTTCTTTTTCAAGCTGTGTAATATCTGCCTGTGTGAATTCATCAATTGCAGCTTTTCCTGCTTTCATATTTTTGCCCAAACGCCTTCCCAGTGTTTTAAAGTTGGGTTTTACACCTTTTTTGATAATACCTGAAGCATCTGAAACATAGTCAAATTCCTTGACATTCAATTCAGAAAGTATTAAATCTTCCACTGCTTCCACCTGAGTTTGAAAATCGCTGTTCAGTACGGGCAATAATATTTTTTGAAGTGGTTGACGAACTCTGATAGCCTCTTTTTTCCTTAATGATAATACCAAAGAGGTTATTCTTTGAGCATAACTCATTCTTTGTTCCAGACTTTTATCAATAGCATTTTCATCAGAATCAGGGAAATAAGTTAAATGAACAGAAACATGTTCTTCTGAATTTGTAACATCATTGATATTCTGATACAACCAATCAGAGAAAAACGGTGCTATAGGCGCCATTAATTTAGTCAGACTAGTCAGACATTTATTGAGTGTCTGGTAAGCAGCCAATTTATCCTCATTTTTTTCACCCTTCCAGAATCTTCGTCTACATAACCTTACGTACCAGTTACTTAGATGACTGTCAACAAATTCAAAAATCTTTCTGCCGGCGTTAGTAGGTTCATAATTACTATAATCTGTTTCCACTTCTTTAATTAAAGAATTCAGCAATGAAATTATCCATCGATCAATTTCAGTTAATTTAGAGAGCGGAACTTCATTTCCATAGTCAAAATCACCTAAATTTTTGCCATCATACTCATCAATATTCGCATAAGTGGCAAAGAAATTATAGGTATTATATAAGGTACCGAATAATTTTCGGCGAGTTTCATCCAAACCCTTTTCATCAAATTTAAGGTTATCCCAGGGTTGTGCATTTGTAAGCATATACCAACGGGTAGCATCTGCTCCATATTTAGCGAGCGTTTCAAAAGGTTCAACAGCATTGCCTTTGGATTTCGACATTTTTACTCCGTTTTTATCCAGTACAAGGCCATTAGAAACAACATTTTTATAAGCAACAGAATCAAAACACATCGTTGCTATCGCATGCAATGTATAGAACCATCCACGAGTTTGATCAACGCCTTCCGCTATAAAATCAGCAGGATAGGAAACTTCACCGCCTTTGCCATTCAATGCATTATCTATCAAATCTTTATTTTCGAAAGGATAATGCCATTGAGCATAAGGCATAGAACCTGAATCGAACCAAACATCAATCAGATCGGTTTCACGAATCATTTTTTCACCTTCACTGCTTACCAATATTACTTCATCAATATAAGGTCTGTGTAAATCTTTTGGCATTTGTTGTTTCAATCCTAAAACATCATTTGCTTTATCAATATTTAATTGCAGTTCTTCCATAGAACCAATACACAGGGCTTCTTTTCCATCTTTTGTTCTCCAGATCGGCAAAGGAATACCCCAATAACGGGACCTTGAAAGATTCCAGTCCTGCA
>CAJQOX010000351.1 GCA_905480075.1 uncultured Aureispira sp.
TTTCGATAAACGCCTGAATATCAATTTTTTTTCTTATGATTTTCCATAATACTACTTCGTTTATTTTTTTTTGAACTCTTTTTTATAAACTTTTTGAATAATTTTTTTTCTTCAGAATACTATCCTTTTCTATTTTTTACTATTTTTTTATAAATAAGAATATCTTATGAAAGTTAAGTTTTGTGGAGCAGCTCGCACGGTTACAGGTTCCTGTCATTTAATTACACTTGATTCAAAAATTAATATATTACTTGATTGTGGCCTATATCAAGGTTCTCATTCTGATATGTATAATTTTAATAATCAATTCGAATTTTTTAATCCCTCAGAAATTGATTTCCTGATTCTGTCACATGCTCATATTGATCATATAGGCCGAGTTCCAAAATTGGTAAAAGAGGGTTTCAAAGGTCAGATATTATGTACTCATGCTACAAGGTCTCTTGCTTCGCTTCTATTAATGGACGCTGCAAAGATACAGGAAAATGATGCAGATGAGGACAATCCTCCTTTGTTTACCCGTGAAGACGCTAAAGATGCCTTGTATTTTTTTACAGGACTCAGTTATGAAAGGTGGCATTTTGTGGATACCGGAATTGAATTGTTTTTCAGAGATAGCGGACATATTCTGGGTTCTGCAAGTATTACCCTTAAAATTGAAGAAAATGACAATGAACCGGTTTTGTTTGGTTTTACAGGAGATATCGGAAGGTCCGACCGACCGATACTAAATGACCCCTTGCCTATGCCTGCCGTCGATTATCTGATTTGTGAGTCAACCTACGGAAACAAGGAACATAAAAATTATACTGCCGATATAAATGATTTGTTATATATAGTAAAGGAAACCTGTTTGTTGAATGAAGGGAAATTATTGATTCCTGCCTTTAGTGTAGGCAGAACGCAGGAATTGATCTATATGCTCGACCAACTTGAAACGGCCGGGAAATTACCCAAAATTCCTGTTTATGTAGATAGCCCGCTTGCTGTAAATGCTGTAGAAGTTTTCAGAATGCATCCGGAATGCTATGATGATCAATTGCACGAATATCTTATGACAGACCCTAATCCCTTTGGTTTTTCAGACCTGAATTATGTCAAAAGAGGGGGGCTTGCCAATCGATTAGCCAAAAATGATGAACCCTGCATTATCATCAGTTCCTCTGGCATGATGACCTCAGGAAGGGTTAGACGTCATCTTTATCATTTGCTTGATAATCCGGATAATACCATTCTTATCGTTGGCTATTGTTCTCCCAAAACCCTTGGGGGTAAATTATTAAAAGGGGAGGAGACAGTATATTTGTTCGGAAATAAAATAAAGGTAAATGCCAGAATTCAACGCCTTGTTTCTTTCTCTGCACATGCCGACCGGAATGAAATGTTCTATTTTCTCAGAAATCAGGACTCAATCAAAAAAATGTTTCTCGTTCATGGCGAGTATAATACACAGCATAAATTCAGGGATTATCTTAATACTAAAGGTTTTGAAAATGTTGTAATTCCTGATCTCGGCGAAGTCTTTGACTTATAATTAACACAGATTATGTTTTTATATGATTTTTTGAAAACATTTTTTGTACCTTGCGAACACTACATCTATCTTACAGATCAATTTAACCAAAAAGTTCAGTTATATGTCCTTTCAGAGAATCCTTGTGTTAAAAAAAATTGCTTTTATACTACTTAGTGTATTATTTGTTCATCAGGCTTTTGCGCAACCCAAATGGATCAGAGCCACCTATAGAGATGATCCCTCCACTACTATTTCGCTAGGTTGGTCAGGTAGTTCCGGGACTTTATATTATGATACCGTCGATCAGGGGACCAATTATGCCGCCTATACAATGTCTAAAACCGTTGACCGCACTACCTCCCATAAGGGAAACAGTCACTACTTTGTACGTTTGACCAATCTTCAACCCGGTACAGTTTATTATTTTGCAATTGAATCGGGAGGTACAGCAATAAACAGATATCATTTCAGAACCTTATCGGACAATTCAAACGAACCGATTTCTTTTATCTCAGGAGGAGACTCCCGTAAAGATCTTTCTTTCGTTGGAATAGGCGATCCTGCCTGCTGGGGGAACGGTTGCAGGGAGACCCGCAGAGACCTTAATACTATTGTTGCCCGCACAAGACCCGATTTTATAGCCTTCACAGGAGATTATATACGCAATTATGATGTCATCTTTGTTGCAGATAGTGAGGATGACTGGGAAGAATGGTTCTTTGACTGGGATTATACGATCGCAACGGACGGACGCATTACCCCTATGATACATTCTTTGGGAAATCATGAGGATGCGGTTGATCTTGATAAAATGTTCGATGTTTCCAATACTGATATTTACTATGCTACCAATTTCGGTGGAAATCTCTTCCGACTTTATACCCTCAATTCTGAAACAGATGCCTGTACGGATGTCGTTCAGAAAAACTGGTTCATTAATGATCTTCAACAGAATAATACAAGCTCTAATACACCCTACTGGAAAATTGTTCAGTATCATCAGCCTATGGTTCCTCATGCTAATTATTCAGCCCGAACGGATCTTATTGATTGTTGGGCTTCTGAATTCGCTACCTATGGTGTTCGTCTTTCCTGCGAATCTCATACACATGTTCTCAAAACTACCTATCCATTAAAATATGATGCTGCTGCTACTTCGAGTTATAATGGATTGGTAAGAGATGATACCTTAGGTGCGGTATTTATCGGTGACGGTTCCTGGGGGGCACCTCCGAGAACAGCCTTTGCACCTATTTCCGGTGTCACTCAGGATGTGGAACAAACCTCAGGTTTCTTTCATATCAATATAAACAGGACTCGTATTCAGATAAAGTCTGTCGTTCCGTATCCAGATTCAATTACCAATGTTCCGGTACTGACCGATAATGATCAGGGAACTGTACTGCCTGCAGGGGTACCTTTATGGAGACCCGCAAATGGTTCTGAATGTATCATTATCCCAAATTATAATAACATGGTTGCTATACAGAAAATTGCTGATCAACGCGAACCTGCTGCTTCAGTCTCTCCTAATCCGGCTCAGAATTATGTTGATGTAATCTTTAAATCTGCTCTAACCGAAGCGGTTACTATTGAGATCTATGATGCAAGAGGTAAAAAATGTCAGTCGCATCCCAACATCATGGATCAAAATTTCAAGGTGGATGTTTCTCAGCTTTGTTCAGGGGTGAATTTTATTAATATTGTCAGCAAAAATGATGTGGAATCGCATAAGGTGATTATTGTGAAATAATTCTATGATCACAAATTTAAAAATAGGTTTTTCTGCATTAATTAGCGTCTTTTCATCTTTTTTGAAAAACTAAAGGCATCATACTGATTTTGCTGACGATTCCTTTTTTGATTCTTGCTGATTCATAAATTATAAAATTTTACAATCCTCGTTCTTTTTTCTACATTGTAGTTGATTAATCAGATACTAATGAGCAAACAAAAAAGACAGATACTAAAGGTTGGGACTTTCAATTTATTGAATCTCGCTTTGCCGGAAACGAAATTTTACGGCAATCAACAATACAACAAGGAGGATTATTCCAAAAAGAAGAAATGGATAAAACAGCAATTCGATAAAATGGATGCCGATATTATCGGTTTTCAGGAATTGTTTGATGAAGAGGCACTCAGGGAAATAATGAATGAATATCCTGCCTATCAAAAGGCGCATTTATGTGTCTCTGAACGCAAGGGTGGTGCCCCTGCTGTTGCCCTTTTGTCTAAATTTCCAATAAAATCCTACAAGGTTTATAAAGACTTTCCCGAATTGCTCGATGTGGATGGAATGACCGTCCCTTTTAAGGATTTTTCACGCCCCGTTCTAAAAGCAGATATAGAGATTCGTCCCGATCTTATCATCACCGTTTTTGTAGCACATCTCAAATCAAAAAGAGCGCTCTTCCCTGATAAGGTCGATCGTTTCGACCCGCTCGAAATATCAAAAGGGGAGGCCCGGTCTCTTCTGCTCAGGGCAACAGAGGCAAATGCCCTCAGAACGATTATGATGGATAGTCTTAAAAAGAGTACAACCCCTGTTATTGCCCTCGGCGATTTTAATGATACCCACACTTCTGTTACCACTCAGATCATTTCCGGTCAGCCTCCACCACGGAAATGGCCTCAAAAGCACAAGAAAAAGGTTTGGGATATTGTCCTGTATCACGCCAAGGATATTCAGGCCCGACAATCCGAAAGGGATATTTATTATACACATATTCATAACGGTCATTTCGAAAGTCTAGATCATATTTTGGTCAGTCAGGAACTGGTCCGCGAAAATCCGAAAAATATCGGCAAGGTGGTCTATGTCCGTATTTTTAATGATCATATTATTGATGAAACATTCTCGGACAGACCCGTCAATTGTTGGGAATCCGACCATGCACAGGTAGTGGCTGTAATTGAACTGAATAATTAGTAAGTAAAATAACTTTTTACTTCAGAATATTTTTTACTTATGACCTACTATTTATGACTTATTGCTAAAAAATTATGGATGAAATTTTTAAAGATCTCAAAATAATAGAACTAGCTTCTGTCCTCGCAGGGCCTGCAGTGGGTATGTTTTTCTCTGAACTCGGTGCCGATGTAACCAAGATAGAAAATAAAAATGCAGGCGGTGATATTACCAGAACATGGAAATTGTCCAAGGAAGATACTGATACCCCTTTTTCAGCCTACTATTGTGCGGTTAATTATAAGAAAAAGGTGATGATGCTAAACCTCAGAGAACAGCAGGACAGACAAAAGGTCTATAAAATGGTCTCTGAAGCTGATATAGTGATCGCCAATTATAAAAGATCTTCCGCGCTTAAACTGAAAATGGATTATGAAACGCTGAAATCCTATAATGACAAACTGATTTATGCCAACATTTCCGGCTTTGGCGAAGACAGCAGTCGGGTGGCCTTCGATGTGGTCCTTCAGGCAGAGTCAGGCTTTATGTTTATGAATGGTCAGCCCGGTTCTCCTCCTACAAAAATGCCCGTCGCGCTCATCGATATCCTTGCCGCACATCAGTTGAAGGAAGGTATTCTCATTGCCTTACTCCAACGATATAAGAACAATTCAGGGGCTTATGTATCAGTATCCCTGTTGGAAGCAGCTGTATCTTCACTCGCCAATCAGGCTACAAATTGGCTCATGTCAGGACATATTCCACAACAAATGGGTTCCATGCACCCAAATATTGCTCCCTATGGCGAACTTTTCAAAACCAAAGATGATAAATCGATCGTTCTTGCCATCGGTTCTGACACACAATTCCAAAAATTATGTTCATTTTTCAATCGCCGCGATTTATCTGATAATCTTTCCTATTCAACCAATAAAAGCAGGGTCCAAAACCGTACTGAACTATATGAAGAACTCCGCGTATCTTTCGAATCTGAATTTGCTGAGAATATTCTTACCTTTTGCCATCATAATTTTATTCCGATAGGGCAGGTGCGCAATATGCAGGAGGTTTTCTTACAGGAAAAAGCTGCTGAAATGATTTTGTCTGAAAATGTGGAGGCTTTTATGACCCAAAGAGTTTCTACTCTTGCTTTCAGAATTTCATAAATTTTTTTCCTTTACACTTCTTCTCTGTTTATTTTTTATCTTTGTAGCAAATTCAAATTGATAAGAATTAATAATCAGGAATTATGAAATTTATTCTACTCGCCTTTGTCTTCTGTTTTTTGTTTAATGCCTGTTCCGAATCTTCCGTTTACCCTTCAGGTCTGCCTGTTATCGGTTTCAAACAATTGGTTGAAAAAGAAGTGAACGGAAAAACGATCATTGATTCAATCGAACATGTCATTCCTCCCTTTACTTTTGTCGATCAGGATAGCAGTATCATTACTGAAAAAACGGTTAAGGGCAAAGTTTTCCTTGCTGACTTTTTCTTTACATCCTGCCCGACGATCTGTCCCAAAGTCAAGAAAAACATGAAATCTGTCTATAATGAGTTCAAAGACAGGGATGACTTTCTGATCCTTTCTCATTCCATAGATGTAAAATACGATACAGTAGGCCGCCTTGCATGGTACGCTTCCAAATTCAATATCAGTTCTGATACCTGGCACCTGCTTACTGGCAAAAAAGACGATATTTATAAAATGTCCTACGAGTATTATATTACTGCGCTTGAAGCTGATGATGCACCCGGCGGTTTTGACCACAGCGGTTATGTAGCCCTTGTCGATAAAAATCGTAAGATCCGGGGTATGTATGATGGTACAAATAAAGAAAAGATGAAGGAACTTATCAGGGATATCAACCTGTTGTATGATTATGAATGATTTTTTGGATTTTCGGATTCCGGGATAAATAAAAATGATAAAATGTTATAATCAATATGAAATTACTTACACTTTTTATCGTTCTGCTAATTTTTTTCTCTCTTTCCTGCGAGCATTCTACCCGAACCTACAACGAAGGGGCGGTGCTTTATAAAAAGCATTGTGAAAATTGCCATATGTCCGACGGCACAGGTCTCGAAGCCCTTTATCCCCCCCTCGCCAAGTCTGATATGTTAATCAATCTCGATATTAACACAGCCTGTATTATCCAAAATGGACTGCAGGGAAAAATTGTCGTCAATTCGGTAGAATACGAAACAGGAATGGACCCTATCAAAGAACTATCTGCAGTTCAAATCACTAATATTCTCAATTATATCCATAATGCCTGGGGTAACAAAAGAGATTTTATACAGCTCGATCAGGTGAAAAAGGTTTTGGACGATTGTAAAAAATAAAAGGTGAGACTTTCCAAAAAGGTGACACTTTCAGGACATTAACCCAAAAAGAATGCCGCTGTACAAATTGTACAACGGCAAATCTTCTCTCAAAAGTAATTAAAATTGTTTATCTATGAACCGCACATCAAACAATCATCCGGATTGTCCAGACTGCAGGCAACTCCTTCTTCAGTATTTGCAGCATCTTCTTTGTTTACAAATTTCTGCTGATGCTTGGCAGACAGTGTAAATTTAATAGGGTCAACAGCGGCCTTGCTTCTGAGGTAATACATCCCTGTTTTTAAGCCGCGTTTCCAGGCGTGAAAATGCATGGAAGTCAACTTGGCAAAAGTTGGATTTTCTACAAAAAGATTCAGACTTTGGGATTGACAAATAAAGGCACCACGGTCTGCTGACATGTCTATGATGCTTCTTTGCTTAATTTCATAGGCTGTCTTATACAGTTCCTTGATGTCATCAGGGATATCTTTGATTCCCTGAATAGAACCGTTGGCAGCTATCAGTTGTTCTTTGATCTCATCTGTCCACATACCTAAATCAATCAAATCTCTCAGTAAATGTTTGTTCACAACAATATACTCACCGGATAGCGTTCTGCGGGTATAGATATTTGAAGTATAAGGCTCAAAACATTCATTATTACCCAGAATCTGAGAAGTGGAAGCTGTAGGCATAGGGGCAAGCATCAGGGAGTTTCTGACACCGTATTTCTTAATGTTTTTACGAAGTGTATCCCAGTCCCATTTCGAGGAAGGTGTCTCATTCCACATGTCAAATTGCAATATACCCTTGCTTATAGGTGAACCCTCATATGATTCATAATGCCCTTCTTCCTGAGCCAATTCATTGGATTCTGTGACAGCAGCGAAGTACATGGTTTCAAAAATAGCCCGGTTCAGCATTTTTCCTTCTGTGCTGTCAAAAGGATATCGCATCATGATTAGAGCATCGGCAAGTCCTTGAACACCAATGCCGATTGGTCTGTGCCGCATATTGGAATTTCTTGCCTGTTCAACAGGGTAGTAGTTGATATCGATTACCCTGTTCAGGTTGCGAGTTACGATTCTGGTTATTTCATATAGTTTTTCAAAATCAAACTTTCCGTTTATTACAAATTTGGGTAAAGAAATAGAAGCCAGATTACAGACAGCCACCTCATCAGTGGAGGTGTATTCCATGATTTCAGTACAAAGATTACTGGAACGAATCACACCAAGATTTTTTTGATTGGATTTATTGTTCGCATGATCTTTATACAACATATAAGGTGTCCCGGTTTCTATCTGAGATTCCAGTATTTTGGTCCATAATTCACGCGCCTGAATAGTCTTTCTGCCTTTACCTTCTTCCTCATATTTAATATACAGGGCTTCAAATTCATCTCCATAGGTGTTGTACAGGTTTTTACACTCATTCGGACACATCAGTGTCCATTGACTGTCTTCTTCTACCCGTTTCATAAACAAATCAGAAATCCACATGGCATAAAACAAGTCCCTTGCTCGTTTTTCTTCCTTTCCGTGATTCTTCTTCAAATCCAGAAATTCAAAAATATCTGCATGCCAGGGTTCTATGTATATTGCAAAGGCCCCCTTTCTTTTACCTCCCCCCTGATCGACATATCGAGCGGTATCATTGAAAACTTTTAGCATAGGAACAATTCCGTTTGAGGAACCTCCTGTACCTTTTATATAACTTCCTTGAGCCCTTACATTATGAATACTAAGGCCAATGCCCCCCGCAGATTGAGAGATTTTTGCACATCTGGTAAGTGTATCGAAAATACCTGAAATAGAATCATCTGTTACACTCAGTAAAAAGCAGGAGGATAACTGTGGTTTTGGAGTACCTGCATTAAAAAGGGTAGGAGTAGCATGAATGAACCATTTCTCAGACATCAGGGTATAGGTCTGAATAGCCGATATAATGTCTTCACCATGAATTCCGATTGCAGCACGCATCAGAAGGTATTGAGGACGTTCAACAATCTGTCCATCCATTTTTAAAAGGTAGGAACGTTCCAGTGTTTTGAATCCGAAATAATCGAATTGATAATCATTTTCATGCTTTATTGCTGTATCCAGGACCTTTCTGTTTTTCCAGATAATTTTGAAAGTCTCATTTGATATCAATTGTGCTTTTTCTCCGTTTTTAGGATCTATATACTCATGAAGCCCTTTCATTGTCTTTGAAAAAGACTTATTGGAATTCTTGTGCAGGTTTGAAACAGAAATTCGGGCTGCCAAAATAGCATAGTCAGGGTGTTGAGTTGCCATTGCAGCAGCAGTTTCAGAAGAAAGGTTGTCCAATACTGTTGTACTGACACCTTCATATAAGCCCTGAATGACTTTTTTGCAAATTTCGATAGGTTCTACATAGCGCAAATCAAGACCATGACAGAGGTATTCTATTCGTTTTTTAATCTTGTCAAAACTGACATCTTCTTTCTCACCGTTTCTTTTTATTACTTGCATGTTTTAAGTTTTTACAGGGAATAGCGTCAATAAGGGGGGCGATATTCCACAGGTTAATTAAATTAATCAGTGTATTGGCATTGCAGTACATGACCGATTAAATCAGGGTTGTGATTGAATTTGTAAAAGTAGATTAGTTTGTGAATTTTTCTTTTATCAAAAAGATAAGTTCAATTTTTTGTTAAAAGTCTTCATCCAAAGAGAAAGTCTGTTTCTCCCTGTCGGCCATTACACCTGCTTTTTGATAATCGCCAACACGTTTTTCAAAGAAGTTTGTTTTGCCCTGCAATGAAATTAGTTCCATCCAACTGAAAGGATTGGCTGTCCCATAGAATTTTTCATTTCCCAGGGATATTAATAGCCGGTCAGCAACAAATTCTATGTACTGAGTCATCAGTTCGGCATTCATCCCGATTAATGATACAGGCAAAGCATCTGTAACAAATTCTTTTTCAAATGTAACGGCTTCAGTAATGATGTCTTCAACCTCTTTTTTCGGAAGTTTATTATCCAGCATAGAGTATAACAAACAGGCAAAATCACAATGCATGCCTTCATCTCTGCTGATCAGTTCGTTTGAAAAAGTAAGTCCGGGCATCAATCCTCTCTTCTTAAGCCAGTATATAGAACAGAAACTTCCGGAAAAGAAGATTCCTTCTACTGCCGCAAAGGCAATAAGTCGATGAGCAAATGTCGGTGCTTCGTCTATCCATTTCAGTGCCCAGTTTGCTTTTTTTGTGACACATGGAAGGGTAGTCATGGCATTGAATAAATTTGCCTTTTCCTCCGGGTTTTTAATATAATTATCTATCAATAAACTATATGTTTCAGCATGTATGTCTTCTATCTGAATTTGTGTGGCATAAAATGAACGTGCTTCTGCGATCTGAACATCTTTGTAGAAATTCAACACCAGATTTTCATTTACTATACCATCACTTGCCGCAAAAAAAGCTAGCACATGTTTTATAAAATGCCTTTCATTATCATTTAATTTGTTATCCCAATCTGAAATATCAGACTCAAGATCTATTTCATCGGTTGTCCAGAAACAAGCAAGGGCTTTCTTCCTCATTTCCCATATATCATCGTATTGTATCGGAAAAAGTACAAATCTATCGTTGCTTTCAGTAAGTAGTATTTCGTTATTATTCATTTTGTGAAACAATTTGTTGTGGGTAAGTGTAGTGGAAAAAATAAAATGTGGATAACTCTCAGGTGTTATTGAGTCCAGAATTCTATGTTAATATCTCTTTAGTCCAAAGTTAAAGTATTTATTACAAATCAGCAAGTAGTTTTTCTGGCCAATTATCGTAAAATTACATAAAGTGTTGTTAAACATAGCTTTGTTAGGTAAAAAAACATTAAATAAAATTTCAGGTAAGACCCCGACTTATCCACAATTTAAATGTTGATAACTAGCTTAAAGGTAAGAAAACACAATGGTTATTATAGTTTTATCAGTAAGTGGTTTATTTTTAATTTGATAAACTATTCTATTATAAACAAATTTGTTTTATTTTATTTTGAAAGCTGATTCCCAAAATAAATCTGATTGTTTTAAATGTGGATAACTCGTTTATAATATGGAAAATTGTTTTTTTTATCTTGTTAATACAATGCTATCTTGTACCATAATGCTATTCCTTCTTCTAAACAATCTTCATCTATATCAAAATAAGGATTGTGAAGCATTGCCTTTATTCCCTTTTGTTCATTACGACATCCTAAAAAAATAAAACAGGCAGGAATATGCATACCATAATAGCCAAAATCTTCTCCTGCCATTGAGGGGGGGTGCGGAAAGATTAGCTTTTCGGCTTGTATAATTGTTGCTAATCTATCAGCAAGATGTGGATTGTTGTAAGTAATTGCATGTCCGTCAATATATTCAAAAGTAAAAGTGGTATTATGTCCCCGACAAAAGCCTTCAAGTAAATGGTATAATCTTTTTTTTATTTTTTGTTTCACCTCTTTTTTTAGTGTCCTTATCGATGCTTTGAGTTGAACAGAGTGCGGGATTATGTTGTGGGCAGTTCCTCCTTGTATAATTGTAAAGGAAATGACAGCTGATTCCAAAGGAGCAACATTCCTTGAAATAATAGTTTGTACAGCATTGATATATTGAGCTGCTATTACTATCGGATCGATGCAATCCTGAGGATAAGCGGCATGTCCTCCCTTTCCATTGATTTGAATGTTCAGCATATCAGGTTGACCCATTGCAGGCCCACTGCAAAGACCAATTTTGCCGGTATCCAGCGTTGGCCATACATGTTGTCCGAATATTTCATCAACGCCCTTCAGTACACCATCAGCTATCATTGGCAAAGCACCACCGGGGATATTTTCCTCATCGGGCTGAAAAATAAAGCGGATATTCTTTTTAATCTTTTCTTTGTTTTGCACAATTAATTTTGCGGCACTTATCAACATGGCTGTATGTGCATCATGACCACACATATGAGATACACCCTGGATTTTAGATTTCCAGGGTTTTTCGCTCATTTCCTGAATCGGTAATGCATCCATGTCAGCTCTTAAAGCAATTCTTTTTGTAGCATTAGGTAGGGTTAAATCAGCATATAATCCGTTTTTTCCAATTTCGGTATACACCTCAAGGCCAAGTTTATTCATTTCATCAGCGACAAGGGATACTGTTTTATAAACTTCAGATCCCAATTCAGGGTTTTGGTGTATCTTTCGTCGAATATTTATGCAGTCAGCTATTATTTTTGAAGGTATAATCATGTTTAATAGTATTTTTTATGATATTTGACGGCTATTTGTATCACATCAAATAATTATTGCCAATTTATAAAAAAACAGAGAATTACATTCATATATCATGGAATTAGATAAATTATATCAGCAGCGTTTTGATCATTTTATTGCTATTCAAAAAGAAAAGTCTTCTAAAATGAGGACAACAGGCAATATCAGAGTGCTTTTGTTTGTTTTGATGGTTTTCTTTATCCTCAAGTTCTTTGGTTCAAATTTCGAAACGATGTTTTGGTGGTGGGGTTTTTTTTCCACTGTTCCTGTCTTTGCTTTTTTAGTTAAAATACATCAGAAGTTAGTAGATGAAAAAGATGTCATAGATCAATTGGTTGATATCAATGAAAAGGAGTTACTTGTTATCCAAACTCAGGAGGCACAATTTGATGGGGGCAAGGAATTTGATGATCCGGGCCATAATTTTTGTTCAGACCTGGATATATTTGGCCCTGACAGTCTTTTTGCCTTCGTTAACAGAACTTCTACATCTATTGGTAAAAAGGCCCTCGCCGATCTTTTTAAAAATAACCTGGATAGAATCTCTGATATTGAAGGACAACAGCATGCTGTATCAGTACTTGCACCTGATATAGAATTCAGGCAAAATTTCTCAGCTAATGGGCTCATTACTGACGACACACTCAAGGATATAGCCTATTTACAGGAATGGGCAGATGCCCCCTTCGCTTTTATCAACTCACCACTTTGGAAAATCATCCGGGTTGTATTGCCAATTATTTCTCTTTTTGCTCTTTTTTATTTTGTATTTACACTGGAATATGCTCCTTTGCTTCTTATGATGTTTATTAATTTTGGATTACTTGGCGTTAAAAGCAAATATGTAGGTAAACAACATACTGAAATAGGAAAGAGACAGGAAATTCTTACGATGTATATTAAACTACTAGATTTGGCTGCAAACCAATCTTTTGAAGGCTCTGAGGTTCTGAATGAGTTGAAAAAAAATGCCCTTAAAGCTCAGTTGGCTTTTCAGAAACTCTCTTCGATAGTCAGTTATTTTGATCAACGGCTCAATATTTTTGTTGGTCTGGGTCTGAATCTTATTATTCTTTATGATGTGCAGTGCTTATTTGCGCTTGAAAAATGGAAAAAAAATAACAAAGAGTTTCTCGCTGATTGGCTTAATGCAGTAGCTAAACTTGATTGCCTTATAAGTTTAGGGACTTTTCGATATAATAATCCAGAGTTTAATTTTCCTCAGTTAGAAAAATCTGACATGCTGTATGTGGACGCCACAAATATGGGACATCCTCTGCTTAATTCATCTATAAGAGTGTGTAGTGATGCCTTCCTGGGTAATAAACACCGAGTTTTTGTTGTTACAGGTTCTAATATGGCAGGAAAAAGTACCTTCCTCAGGTCGGTAGCAATAAATCTTCTTCTTGCTAAATGTGGTGCTCCGGTTTGTGCATCTGAATTTAAATGCTCATTGATGAATATTATGACATCAATGAGGGTGCAGGATTCAATCTCAAAACATACCTCCTATTTTCAGGCTGAACTCTTAAGGTTACAACATATAATTTCTTCTTTGAAAACCGGCAAACCTACCTTCATCATTCTCGATGAAATTCTTAAGGGGACTAATTCAGAAGATAAATTGCTTGGTTCTCAAATGTTGGTCAGATATTTTCTTGATTTTAACTGTCTTGCAATGGTAGCTACGCATGACCTGGAATTAGGAAAAATGGTGGATGAATTACCTGCTTATATCGAGAACCTGTGTTTTGAAAGTACTATTCAAAATGATGAGTTAAGTTTCGATTATAAACTGAATAAAGGGATTGCTAAAAATAAAAATGCAACGTTTTTAATGCGAAAAATGGAAATTATTCCTGATGTTAACAGAGTTTAATTAATTTTTTAGTCTTTTCAGCTAATATGTTTCTCTAATCTTTATTTTTTATTTAAATTAAAACAAAATTATCTTTTATCCTATTCCCTTTTTTTTATATGGACAATAATAACTATCCGGAAAATTTTCAAAACAACAATTTCAATAGTTTTTTTAATCTCTCTGATCAATTGTTTTGTATAGTTTCTGAAGAAGGAAGATTTATTCAAGCCAATTCCTCTTTTTGTAAAAAATTCGGGATTCAATTAAATACAGATAATGAATCTGATTTTTACGATATCGTCAGGTTTGACTTTAAAAGTAAACTGAAATCTCAAATATCCGAACTACTTTCTTCTGAGAATAATTCAGTCACTTTTGTAAATAGTTGTAAAGTTTTAAATGGTCTTACTGAATGGATGGAATGGAATTTTACTATTGACAGGTCGCAAGATAAACCAATCATCTATGCCACTGCAAGAGATATTTCCTCTAAAGTTGATTTTGAAAACAATCTGCAAATCGTAGAGAATAATTATAAGGATTTTATTTTTAACATTATTGGTATTCATTTGGTTTGTGACAAATCACTTATAATTCTAAATGTTAATGAATCTGCCTCTGATGTTTTAGGTTATAGCAGTAATTCAATTAAAGGCAAAAATTTTTCCTATTTTATTTTTGTTGAAGATAAACTGTCTTTTTCCGAATTCATTTCTAACGTTAGGTTTAATCAACCGGTATTTAAAACGTTAAGGCTAATTGATAATAAATCTGATATTCATTATATCGATCTAAAAATCACGAAATTTTATATAAACAGTAATGAAACTAAATTCATTATTAGCGGAGTGGATGTAACTGAAAAAAAATCTCTCGATATAAAACTTCAGAAGTTTATTTATAATAATGAATTATCGAGTTTTAAAGAAGAGTTTTTATCCAATATCAGTAATGAACTTATTAGCCCAATGAATGTTATAATGGGTTTTAATGATTTGTTGCTTAATTCCAATCCTCATGACCAACAATTGGAATCGATTAATTCTATTTCGAAAGCTAGTAATAAATTACTTAATGTTATCAATGATATTATCGATTTTACTGCTGTAAGGTCCGACGAATTAAGAGTTAAAAATACCAGGTTTTCCTTATTCAATGTTTTGAACAGGGTTCATAATGTAACTCAGGCACATGCCATGCGTTCAGATTTGAAATATAATTTTTCTTATCCCGAAAATATATCAGATTTCGTTTTTGGTGATAATGTCAGATTTAGTCAGATTCTCCTTAATTTAATAGGAACTGCTATTAACCTGACTTCAAGAGGAGAAGTTTCAGTCAATGTCCTTTCTAAATCAATGAACAAAGATTTGTCAGATATTGCTATATCTATTGCCTACTCAGTTCTTAGTAGTTCCAATAATTATGTAGGTTCCGAAATTCAGCATGATGACAATCAGAATGCAGAATATTTTGGTTTGACCAATACAAGATTACTGGTAAAACTACTAGGAGGTACGCTTTCTTTCGATAATAAAAAACCAGGGTTAAATATTATTAATCTTAATATTCATTTTAGAAATGCTTATTGTAATCCTGTTATTGAGGATGATGAGATAGTTAAAAACCTCAAAGGGGTTAGTATTCTGCTTGTAGAGGATAGTATTCTCAATCAAAAACTAGCTAAAAAATTATTACAGTCACTCAATGCCGATATTACGGTTGCGGAAAATGGACAGATTGCACTCAATTTACTTGCTTCTAATACTTTTGATGTAATTTTACTAGATTTGCAAATGCCCGTAATGAATGGGTTTACTACTATCCGTAATATTAGGGATGTGATGAATATTAGTACTCCCGTTATAGCTGTCACAGGTCATACTCAATATGATGAAAAACAAAAATGCCTTAATGCAGGGATGAATGATTATCTTTCAAAACCTTTTAAAAAAGAAGATTTGTTCCGAAAATTGTATAAGTATTTGGGGAAGTAATTACAAATACAAAAAAGAGTCCCGGTTTTCACCAAAACTCCTTTGTTTTAACCTGTAATTGAATAAGTGCTTATCAATTATAATTTAACTCCTTTCATATACAAAGCTTATCTTATAATCATCCGGGATATTATTCATACTGTCATTCAATTCGTCAAGAACCCAAGACGAGCTTATACTTTCAAACCTTAGCTCGTACTTGTTCAGACTTACAATCCTGAAACGCTGAAACTGAGGAGGACCGCAGCGGCCTGCAGGGGGGGTAGGCATAGAACAATACAGGTCAGCCATGTCAATCGTGCCCCCTTCTTCACCTAACCTGTACATTGCATGATAACATTCATGTTCCTCCTCAGGAGTATAATCCAACATGTTGAAGCCCGTGGGGTCTAACCAATCAATTCTCACTTCTTCCAGTGTAAAATGAACAACAGGGTTAATGTGTACATAAAAAGAGGGTTCTGTTAAAGGGGTGTTGTCACTGTCAAAGGCCCCTGTTTGTGTCCAGGTTCCCTGCAACAACTGTTTGTTAATTGAATATTTGTCTGTTCTTATTGTCTCTCCGGATAATAATTGTCCTGCAGCAGTAGTTTCAACTGTATTTTCTGTGTTAACTGAGGCTGTTTGAACTGCCGGATTTATTATTTCTTCTTTATTGCAACTAACTAAAAGCAAAAGGACTATGGTAAATGATAATAATCTGATTTCTGTTTTCATAATGTTTTTTTTGTAAGAATCTGAATGAATGGCCTGACTCATTTAGATTCTCTGGTTAATTGAATCCCGGGTTCGATACAAATATAGTTCATCGTTTTCAATCTTAAATGCAAAAAACAGTTCCTGAAGTGCAAATAATATGAATTATCAACTATTTATGTTCCTTTTTGTTTGAATCCTGCTTTCATCTGCCGGACTTTTGTTTTGACAATTTTATTATTTGTAAACATTTTCATATCTAACTTTAAAATATTTATAATAAATAAAAAAATAACCTACATTTGTACCATAAATTTAAATAATTATTATATGATGTTTTAGATTTACTTATTTTTGTACAATTATATAAAGAATTCCCTACTGATTTTGATTTTTTATATTCTTCGTTTTCTTATTTTCAAGTATTAATATTATTCAGGCTTTATGAAAACTTTTTTACAGATTATTTTTTTATTACCTCTTCTTATTTTCTTATTTTCCTTCCCTATTAATTCTTTTGCAAAACCTGAAACTACGAAAGTAGAGTATACAGATTACCTGCCTAAATATCGCTTGCAAACTGAAACTTTTCTACTTCCCAAAATAGAGTATACTGCCAAAGAAATGATTGTATATTTCAGTTATGTCGTCAGTAAAAATAACACGGTACTGAATTTTCACGGTTCTGCAACCCGCAATGCCTGGAAACTCACTACTACTACCCGCAGAAATGTGGACGCAGCATACTCTGCAAAAAGATTAGCTACTATTCATAATATCAGAATTAATGATGAATTGATTACAGAATCTGTTCTATCAAACGATAAAAATTATATTACTGCGCAAAGAGGGGACCTTGTTAGTTGTGAATTGCATTTCGAGCTAATGCCTCGTACTGTCAGAACTGTTCATCTTGTAGGTGGAGATAAAAATAATGAAGGCGATAACAGATTTAATTGTAACGATATTCTTATTAAAACACAGGATAGTCCTTTATTAGGTACTAAAGACATGATGAAAGGGGTGGTCAGACTCTTTTATAACAATCAGGAGGAAGTTAAATATCCCGATATCACTATAGCTACTACAATAAAAGAGCAAAATTCTATTAAAAATAATAATGAGAAATCAAATGAAAGCCTTTCAACTTCAACTACTCAAAAAAACAATACTCCTTCAATTCCTGCAACAGGAACTGTTAAGAAGTCTCCGGAACCTATAGATTTTATGCCTAAGACTTTCTCTTCAGCAAATGATATCAGATGCAGTGAGCGTATGATTCTGAATAATGTTTATTATAAAGATAATAAAACGGATTTTTCAGGCAGGGTAAAGGCTATGAAAACAATTAACCTTATAATTGAAAATCTGCGATATTATCCCAAATCAAAAATTGAATTGCATGGTCATACTGATATATTCGGTGATAAAATCAGTAATCTCAAACTTTCTGAGGCCAGGGTTAAAAACATTAAACGGATTATGACCAATAAAGGAATCACATCGTCAAGAATTAAAACATTGAATCACGGTGGTCAAATGCCGCTCCCAAGATATAAAAACGGAGGCGAAATGAACAGAAGGGTAGAGGTCGTGATTCTTTGCGGGGATAATTAATATTTTTATTATTAACCTTCCTTAATCCCTTAAATCAGCAGAAAAAGTATTTACAGGGCACTTATGTTTCATGAAGATGTAGGACATGTATTGATGTATATACATGAAAAACAGTTTAAAATCAGTAATGATCTTTAAATTGTATCGTATTCAGTTTCAAAATGGTTTGTCGAAAACCTGAGAGGAACAGTTGTCGGCCTTAGATCTTTTCTTCCTCTCATTTGAATCAGTAGGCGTTTTTTTGTCTTTATTTTTCATCTAATCATCCATACAGGCAATTTTTACTTACTTTTGTGGTATAAAACCATTACTTATGCCACTACTACTATTTTTTCTTTTCTGTATAATCTGCAGCTGCAATAATATTTCTGAAAATTCTGAAAATATTATTTCTACAGAACAACAGGAGCATCAACTCCGTTTTGCTGATAATTTTTCTATTAGCAAAGCCGGAGAAAATACCCTGCTGACTATCCATTCTGCCTGGAAAGGTTCTCAAAAAAAATTTCAGTACCTCCTTTATCCTAAAAACGATACAATTCCCAATGATTTTCCCGATGCTGTAAAAATTGCCGTTCCTGTCGAACGAATAATATGTACAAGTACCGTGGATGTAGCTTTTCTCGATTTTTTAGAAGCCACTGATAAAATTGTTGCCATCGCTAATCCTGCCTATATTTATAACGAAAAAATAAAAAAGGGTCTGAATAATAATCGTATTATGAATATCGGCAGTAATAATGGCATCGATTATGAAAAAGCACTTTCTGCTGAGGCAGATATTGCTTTTGTGTACAGTATCGGTGACCGGCAGACCTACAAAAAATTCGGTGAATTGGGAATTCCCTCTGTTATGCTGTCAGACTTTATGGAGTCACATCCACTGGGCAGAGCAGAATGGGCCGTTTTTGTTGCTTGCCTTTTAGGTAAAGAGGATATGGCAGTTACTAAATTCAAAAAAATAGCCGAAGATTATGAATTGCTTAAAAATGTTGCCGCCCAATATTCAGAAAAACCAACTGTATTGACGGGGGCAGTGTATAAAGGTACATGGTATGTTGCCGGAGGAAAATCCTTGATGTCTGCTTTTATTAAAGATGCTTCTGCCAATTATCTATGGTCTGATAATACTGAAGTCAGCGGACTGCCTTTAGATTTTGAAGCGGTATATGCAAAGGGAACACAGGCAGATTTCTGGATTAATATGTCCTATTATAATACAATTACTGACTTGGCTTTGTCTGAATCCAAATACAGAGATTTTAAGGCTTTTAAATCAGGGAATCTATTCAATTATTATAAACGTTCTTCCAATAAAGGAGGGTCAGATATCTTTGAGTCTGCTATTGTTTACCCGAATCTGGTACTCAGGGATATGATACAGATCTTTCATAATGATAAATTAAAGCCTGAAGATTTGTATTATTATATTAAATTGAATTGATTTTTAATGAAAATATCCTACAAAATAGCTTTTCTGGTATTACTGTTGTTCTGCTTTATGCTAATCAACCTGCTGTGGGGGTCTGTCCCATTATCCCTGTATACCATTTTTGAGGTTCTGTCGGGGAATTCTCAAAACTCTACCGATATTGGCATTGTTTTCAAGTTCAGACTTCCTAAAATAATGGCTGCAATCGTGGCAGGTGCTTCCTTAGGAGTCAGCGGATTGCTTATGCAAACCTTTTTCAGAAATCCCATAGCCGGACCTTTTGTTTTGGGCATCAGTTCCGGTGCCTCTCTTGGTGTAGCCCTTTTGATTATGGCTTCAGGTTATCTATCTTCCTTTACGCTCTTTGCTTTTTTAGGTACATCCCCATGGGCTTTGATTATTATGTCTATGTTGGGTGCCGGGATGGTTCTTTTCTTGCTTATGTTAGTTTCCTTTCGCATTAAAGATATCAATACGCTACTTATTCTTGGATTGATGTTTGGCAGTGCTACTTCTGCAATTGTTGCACTTCTGCAATATTTTAGTTCTCAACAGGCACTTCAGCAATTTGTACTTTGGTCTATGGGCTCACTTACCGGTGTAACCTGGCAGGAATTGTATCTTCTGATGCCCCTTTGCTTACTTGTTCTTATATTTTGTTTGGGGCTCAGCAAAACATTGGATGCTTTATTGTTGGGTGAACAGTATGCTATCAGTATGGGGGTTGATGTCAGAAAAGCTCAACAACTTATCATTCTATGCACCGCTGTATTGGCAGGCGCGGTGACAGCTTTTTGCGGACCGATTGCTTTTGTGGGTATTGCCGTTCCTCACCTTGCAAGAATGATTTTTCGAACCCACAAACATTTGATTCTGATTATTGCAACTATTTTGCTTGGGATGCTTACTATGTTATTCTGTCAGTTTATTGCTCAGTTGCCGGGCTCAGAACAAATGCTGCCTATCAATGTTATTACTTCATTTTTGGGGGCCCCAATGGTTATATATATAGTATTGAGAAGAAAAACGATCGCTTCCTGATTAATGATTATCCTGATTTTCTAATTAAAAAGATAAATTATTTACTGATAAATACCAAATAATAATATCTTTGAGATAATCTATTATTAATCATTCTTTACCCAAACTCTACAATGGATAAAAGTCTGAAGATCAGATTGTCTTTTGGTGTTGTATCTCTTCTGATAGCTTCTTACCTTGCTTTCGACCTACTTAGTTTATTGGAAAGTCAAGCACTTTGGGGACATCGGGTTCTTTGGTTCTGGATTTTTGGCTGGGCCTCCTTTATATGTTTTTTCGGACAGTTCTTCAGTTCCCTCAATCAAAACAACCGACTTATATTTGCAAGTTCTCTTTCCGGAATTCTTCTTGGGGCCGGATTTATGCAGGATTATACTTTCTTTTTGATGTTTATTGGTTTTGTACCCTTGTTGTGGGTAGAAAATGTAATAGCTTCAGAATCAAAGAAAGCTTCTAAGTGGCTTGTTTTTAAATTTGCCTTTAATACTTTTTTTATCTGGAATATCCTTAGTACCTGGTGGATTCAAAACAGTTCTTTTGTTGCCGGTATTCTGGGAAATACCCTGAATGCTGTTTTTATGTGCATTCCTTTCCTTTTTTATCACAGCACAAAAAAAAATATGTCCCACAGGGCAGCAAATCTCGGTTTTATCTGCTATTGGATGACCTTTGAGATAGGACATCTTACCTGGGACCTGTCCTGGCCCTGGCTTACACTGGGAAATAGTTTTGCCAACCTTCCTGCTTTGGTTCAATGGTATGAATTTACCGGTGTTTTTGGTGGCTCCCTCTGGATTTTACTTGTCAATATTATGTTGGCAAATGGTCTTTTTCTGTATTTTAAAAATAATAAAATTGATAGTCCCCTGCGTGTATTGTTTATTAAATCACTGCTTTGTATTATTTTGCCCCTATGTCTGTCACTTGGACTTTATTTTATGCATGACATCCAAACAACTAAACAAGCAGAGGTAGTATCTGTTCAACCTAATTATGAACCACATTATCAGAAGTTTGTTGTTCCACAACGACAGCAATATGACAAGTTCATTCAATTGTCGGATGGTCAGTTGACTGATAAAACGGCTTATCTACTATTCCCTGAAACTTCTTTCAGAAGGATAGAAGCTGATAAACTTCAGCAATCTGAACCTATTGTCAAGCTTAGAGAGTATATTTCCGGGTTTAAAAACCTTAATGTAGTATTCGGTCTTTCTGCCTATCTGGAATATGAGGAAGGAGATAACATCCCGGATCATCTTTTTACTTATTGTAATGATGATAAATCATTTTGTCAGTATATAGATTATCACAATGCAGCTGTTCAGATCAATAATGATAATCTGAACATACCTTATTATAAAAAATCCAAATTGGTGCCCGGAGCAGAATCGATGCCTTTTATTGGAGGAATTGATATTTTTAAAAACCTGATACTTGATTTGGGTGGCGCACCCGGTTTGAGTCTCGGTACACAGAAAGATCGTGCTGTCTTTAGTTCAAAACAAGGTGACATTGCACCTATGATCTGTTACGAATCAATTTTTGGTGATTATGTAACGGGTTATACTAAAAATGGTGCAGAGGCATTTTTTGTAATTACCAATGATGGATGGTGGGATAAGACTGCAGGTCATCTTCAACACATGTATCTATCTTCATTGAGGGCAATTGAAAACCGCAGATTTGTTGTTCGTTCAGCTAATTCGGGTGTATCATGCTTTATAGACAGCAGAGGAGATATCTATCAGCAATCTGAGTATAATACGGCTGATGCGCTTCGCAATGATATTTTTTTACATAATGAAATTACCTTTTATTGTAAATATGGTGACCTCATTGGAAGGGTTTCAATACTTATTACATTTTGGTTGCTTATTTCTATGTTATCTAATGGTCTAAGAAAAGAAAAATTGTAATCTTTTCATTAATTTAATAATTCGAAAATTAAATAATTATTTGATTAAATAGATTGAGTTCAGATATAGTCATCAGATTATTCTAATGTTTATGTTTTTACATAATGAAAAGAATTAAGGAAAACTTTATCAGATTATTCTTGTTTTTGTATATTGGCAACTTCATGATATTTTAATTATTCTTATTTAATCGTCTTTTTAATTTTATATAATGATAAAGAATGATGAATTGCTGTATTCCGACAGGGCGCCTAAAGCTGTAGGTTCTTATCCGCATGCGAGAAAGGTTGGTAACCTCCTGTTTTTATCCGGTGTCGGTCCCCGGAAATTGAATTCCAAAACTATTCCGGGTGTTGAACTCGATTCGGATGGAAATATTCTTTCCTACGATATTGAAACACAATGCCGTTCTGTTTTCGATAATGTTCGCTATATTGTTGAGGATTGTGGTTCCTCCTGGGAAAATATTGTGGATGTTACGGTTTTTCTTACCAACATGAAAGACGATTTCAAGATCTATAATAAATTGTATGCTGAATATTTCAAAGACAATCAACCTTGCAGAACGACTTGTGAAATTAATTGTCTTCCCACACCGATAGCTATTGAACTAAAGGTTATTGCAACAGTTTGATTTAATAATAATCAAATTTCTGAAATTCATAATTCATAATTCATAATTCATAATTCTAAAAAAGATGCAGCCATTCAACGTTGTCAACCTCATGAAATGGGTTGAAGAAAATAAAGATAATCTTAAACCACCTGTTTGTAATAAGGAAGTTTTTCCGGGGTCGGAATATATTGTTATGGTGATCGGAGGGCCTAATCTGAGAAAGGATTATCACTATAATGAAACTCCTGAATTTTTTATGCAATTGAAAGGAGATATGGTTCTAAAAGTAATAGACGATGGTGAACCAAGGGACATTCCTATTAAAGAAGGTGAAATTTTTGTCTTGCCAGCCAAAATACCGCATTCTCCACAAAGGCCGGCAGGTACAATTGGGCTTGTAATCGAACATGTAAGGGATGTTGAAAAGCATACTGATGGTTTTCAGTGGTATTGTGATAGTTGTAATAATCAGTTGCATGAAGATTATTTCAAACTGACCAATATTGAGAAGCAATTGCCTGAAACTTTCAATAAGTTTAATAATAATACTGAATTACATAAATGTAAAAGTTGTGGAGATATACTGCAGATTCCTGCTAAAAAGTAATTCTACACTGTACTATTAAAAAAAAGCCGCTTCAATTTTTGAAGCGGCTTTTTTGTTTTCCAAAAGTCTACACTTTCCAAAAGTCTACACTTTCCAAAAGGTCATACTTTCCAAAAGGTCATACTTCTCACAAAGACCTCACCGCCTCAGAAGGATTCAGTTTCAAAGCCCTGCGTGCAGGCAATAAGGAGGAAAGAAAGGAGACAATAACAGTCAGAAAGGTGATGTTCAGATAAAGGGAATTGGGTAAAAAAGGAAATACCATTGCCCCTATACCCAAACTCTCCAAACCTTCGGCCACCACAGACAAATCTATGCCGTTAGCACCAAAATAAGTGATTGTAATATACGCAGTTATCATGCCGGCAGGGGTGGCTACCAAGGATATGAAAACAGTCTCAAAGGCGATCATAGCAAAAAGATTTTTCTTGTTCATACCTATCGACATCAACATTCCGATTTCCTTTTTGCGCTCCAATACAGCCATCAGCATCGTGTTGATGATGCTGAAGGAAAGGGCTATCAGAATTATCAGCATAAAGATATAGACTACCTGACTCATCATCTGCTGTGCATAACCCAAATCGGGCGATATTTCCACCCAGGTCTGAGAAAGGTCTTTTTTGAGTAGCCTTTGCAGGTCTTTGCTCACCGGTTCTGCCTCTTCTATGCTGTTGCACAAGGCTACAATTTCATGAATTTCTTCTCCGTTTGCCAGATGTTTCAACAATTCCTGCTTGCGTACAAATACAGTAGCTTCATCAAACCTTGAACTGCCGGTTTTATAGATTCCCCTGACTTTGAATTGAACCGAAATTATGTTTTTATCTATATCCTGAAAGGTGAGAAGAATTTTAGATTTTAATTTTAATTTCAGTTTGTCTGCCAGTTTTTTTCCTACAACTATGCTGTTTTTTTTCCCCTTGTCAAAATAGGCACCCTCCTTTATGTTTTCAAAAACGGAAGTGACTTTTTTCTCAGACTCAGGGTCAATACCCAGTATTTGTATGCCCTGACTTCCACTTGAAGTTGCCCCGATACCGGTACTGCTTACCCTTTCTGCAAAGGCTTTTATTCGCTTATCTGTTACAAGAAATTTCTTTGCTGCTCCGGCCTCCTGCAAACTGAATTTTATTTTTTGGTTTTTAATGTATTCAGGATTGTGTATCTGCAGATGTGATAGGTAGGAGTTAACTGCACCATTCATCCGCTGTTCATTCAGTCCCAAAACCAGGGACATAACAAAAAGACCGCCCCACAAACCCAGGGCTATTGAGGTGATTACCACAGTAGACCTCAGCTTGTTGCGCCAAACATTTCTCCAGGCTATTTTTATGATCGTCTTCATCGTTTCATGGATTTTATCGGGTCCATCTTCAAAATATAGGCAGTAGGGTAGGCGGCTATTATCAAACTGATCGTAAAGATGATAAGTCCGTGAGTCAGGGGTATTCCCAAATCGATTGAGAGGGGTATTACAGGGTCAAAACCAAATTTCTCCACCATTTCACCCTCTTCTCCTGACAATACGATCGGATTTGAATTGAAATAGTGAGTCAGAGGAAATGTGGCAATGATTCCCAATATTACGCCCATCAGTGTTAGCATAATCGTTTCCAGTATCATGGTCAATGATAGTTTAATCTTCCTCATACCAATCGACACCAATACCCCAAATTCATAACTTCGTTCCTGTGTCATCATCAATACGGTTCCGAATATTCCAAAAGTAATTATCATGTAGAGTATAAACACCATGATCAGTCCGCCTACACTGTCCGCCATTATCGTTTGTTCCAGTTCAGGCAACATCGTTCGCCAGGTCATTACTTCGTAGTCTTTTCCTAACTTTGTCAGCAGTTCTGTTCTTATTTTTTCTTCATCGGCAGCCTCGTCCTTATCTATTATCAGATGTGTAATAAGATTGTCAGCACCCACCAGATTTTGCGCGGTTTCGAGGTTCAGAAATACTGAAAGGTTGTTCAGCTTCGGGTTTTTCATGTTCACGATCCCTGAAATAATGTATTTACCAGCGGCATTTGTCCCGTGATAGCCCTGTCCTATAAAAACCATTGTATCGCCCAAACCTACTTCAAAAATTTCGGCGATTCCTCTTGCTATTACTACTTCATCAGCTTTCCCGGATAAAAGACTGCCTGTATCAATTCTTGTATTCCAGTCTACCAAAAGATTCTCCTTATCCTGCTTTACACCATTTATCATCACTCCCTGCGATATTTCATCATTTGATGCCAAACTGAAGGTCTGTAAACGGGGTACTATATTTTTTATGCCGGCAGTTTTTTCTACTTTTTCAAGCAAATCTGCATCTGCAATCATCGAATTGTCAACAATCTGTTCTTCCCAGAATCCTTCCTTGTGAATCTGTACATATCCGCTGTAGGAACCCACCACATTGTCTATCATTCCGGCATACATACCCAATTGCATCGAACGCATAAATATTGCAAGAAAAACCGCTATAAATATCGAAGTTATCGTGATGATACTCCTGCGTTTATTCCGCCATATATTACGCCAGGCCAGTTTTAGTAACATTTCTTTTGTTTTTCATTTGTATATGCTAATAAGGTACAAATATTTTAATTATTTGTAGTTATTACTGTATCAATTTTGATCACTGATGTGAAAGAGTGGGAAAATCTTGATAAAATGTTTGAATGAAGATCGCCCGTTTTATGCTGAAATCGCTTGTAAAACTTATCAATTTAACAAAGTCCTGATGCTTGTCTAAGTTTATGTCGGGTCTTATTTTTCAGCTTTTAATATAAGGAATAGAATGTGTTGAAACGAAATTCAAGAAAGGAAGATAAAAAAATCTTTTTTGTAGAAAACAGATAAAAGGAAAAATTGAATTCAGTTTTAGAAAAAGACTTGATGTGATTAAAAAAGAATACCTGATTTTTTAATTAATGAAAATGATTTTTAACTGAGTTATAAGTAATGGAGCAAACTCAAAATAATTACAGGGACCTGAATGAAGTCCCTGTAAAATAATCTTTAACTAATGTAAATAGATAATTACTCTATTTAATTACTGTTTAGTATATGTCGCTGTACACGTTCCATCTCCTCCTATAATAATAATTGGATTATCATAACTGTAATTAACAACAAACTCAGTAGCTGTATTGTTCATTGTTCCTGTACCTGATACAGTTATATCTCCTCCTGTAACAGAAACTAATTGAGATGGAAAAGTAATTGATTCTGCATTAATCGTAGCATTAGCAGTTCCCCCTAATAAAGTTAAAAAGCTACTGAACTCCAAATCAGATGAAGTTGCTCCGGCTGCAATTGTCGGAGGTGAAGCTAAAGGAAAAGCTGTTACACCGCAATCATGTGTAATATCCCAGGTATTTGAAGTCCATACAGACTGATCAATAACAACATTTA
>CAJQOX010000352.1 GCA_905480075.1 uncultured Aureispira sp.
TATATTTGGTAAGCGCATGGTATTCCTGTGTTGTTTTATTACAAATTATTGCGATTAAAGCAATAGCCTGTACGGAATTATTAAAATAATTTTTTTTATATTTACATGGTATGAATAGCAATTAAATTCCCTTTTTACCAAGAAAAAACAGATGCGATAACCCTGGTTAATATTTGATTTTAATGCGATTAAATTCTGTCTGCTTCTACTTACCTCTACTCGTTTGTCTTCTAATACTCTGTGGACCTTACTCAAGTCTTGCACAAGAGTATATTGTTGATGTTCAGCAATTCGGAATTGAAGAAGGTCTTTCTTCTCAGGAAGTGATTGCCGTTTTTAGAGACAAAGATGGATTTCTTTGGATTTCTACTGAAAACGACTTACAACGCTATGACGGCTACAGTATGAAATCCTATCCCATAAAAGAGATTAAAAATGAAAATATAGACTTTGTCATACGGAATATTGGTCAGGACAAAAAAAGAATGGCTGTGGCTACTCGTAAATCCTAGAGATTAAAATTATGAATATAATTTATTTTTTATAAACACTTCGACAGGAGAAATTCTTTCCAAAGAGGAGTATTTGAGTAGTGCTATCTGTGCTGAACTAGATAGTATTTTTGCTGATAATATATTTATTCATTACCAAACTGAGCACCCCAATCTAATATGTTTTGAATCGAAGGATCAGATTGCAGTTTTTGATCTTAAAAAAGGGATAAAAAGAATTAACCACGGTTGCCGACATTCAGATCTATGATATCAAAGGCAGTTTGATTCTAACGACAGAACAAGAGGTGAATGGAAACCAAATTATTCAGATCAGTAATCTATCGCATTTGATAGATGGAGTTTATATTATAAACGTACAGCTGAATGAGGAGGATAACTTTACTGAACGTTTTGTCAAGCGCAGTGATTAAATGTCTCCTCGTTTAACAGCCAATTATGTCAATACGAGAATGGAGCGGGGCTCTGTTCTCGTATTTTTTGAGTACATTTCATCCGTTCTTTTCGACAAAATTTCAATCCCCTATAATCCTTCCACAATATGGGCATACATCTGCCAAATCTGATCTTTTTCGGGAACTTCCGCCTCAATTACCACGGGTGTGTTTTTAACAGGATGAATAAATGAAAGCCGGTGGGAATGCAGGTTTATGGTGCCGGGGTCATTATTGAATTTTGAGGCACCATATTTTTTGTCGCCGCGGATACTACAACCCATTTTAGCCAATTGCACCCTTATTTGATGAGAACGACCGGTAATAGGTTTTATTCCCAGAATATGATGATCGGCAAGACCGCCAAGGTATTCATAATGCAATTCACAACGCTTGGTACTTTTGTACCGTTGCTTGTTAAAGGCGGTTGTAATATTACGGTCTTTATCTTTCGAAAGATAATGTATTAAGGTTCCTTGCAGTTCCTCGGGCCTGTGTTCTACCACGGCAACGTATTCTTTCTGAACCATACGGTCCTGAAAAAGTTTGTTCATCCTGCTTAATGCCTTGCTTGTTCTTGCATAAACCACTACACCACTCACCGGTCGGTCAAGTCGGTGAATAATACCAAGAAATACATCTCCGGGCTTATTATATCGCTTTTTTATGTAGTCCTTTACAAATTCAGAAAGTGGCATGTCACCGGTCTCATCTCCCTGTACCAACCATCCTGCAGGTTTGTTGATAGCAATCAAATGATTGTCTTCGTGAATTACTTTAATGTTATGTTTTTTAAAAATATTCATATTTTTTGTCTCAATAATTTCCAGATAATTGCAATATAAGTAGATTCTTATGATTGTTTTTTGTACTTTGGAGTTGTAGGAAAGTCTATTTTAAACCCATATATAAGTTTATCTTCAATGTTTAAGCTGTTGATTTTGTAGAGCTTAAATTTTTTTAGCCTGTTTTCAGGCAGTTTTGATAAGTTTAATCTACAAATTTAGTAATAAAATTGAAGAATTTCTATAATGTGGTGTTGGCAATCTTTTATTCATTTTCTTCCCTTTTATTTACTTTAAATAATTTTCATGACAACACGCAGAAAATTTTTCAGAAGATTAATGGGGGCCACCACTCTTTTTTCCCTTTCGGCCCTGAGTCAACATGCTTATGCAGAGGAATTGTCCGATACTTTTCTTCAGATGAAAAATATGAATCTTAATCAGGCTGTTCAGGATGAAGATATGTGGAAAAAGATTCAGGCTGCCTACGCTGTTTCGAAAAGTACTATTAATCTTAATAACGGAGGGGTTTCTCCACAGCCGACAATAGTGCTTGATGCTCAGAAAAAATACCTGCAGCTCATTAACGAGCTACCTTCTAAATTTCTTCTCCGCACATTCCCCAAAAAACGTCTTTATTTACGTGCCAAGCTTGCAAAATTAAGTGGCTGCCTTTCTGAGGAAATTGCTATTGTGCAAAATACCACGGAAGCCCTGAATATAGTTATGATGGGTTTTGACTGGAAGGAAGGCGATGAAGTGGTTTTGTCAAAACAGGATTATTCAGCTGCGAAAGTGGGATGGGAACAGTTGGCAAAACGGCATAAAATTAAATTGATTTATGTAAGCCTGCCTTCCCCTGTAGAAGACGATGAAAAAATTGCACAGGCTTATATTTCTAAATTTACTGAAAAAACAAGACTTGTTCACCTTACTCAGATTATCAACTGGACCGGTCAGGTTATTCCTGTTGAGCCAATTGCCAGGATTTGTGAATTAGCCCGTACTAAAAATATTTTCTCTCTTGTAGATGGGGCACATTCTTTCGGACAGATTAATTTTAAAATTCCTGATTTGAAATGTGATGCCTACGCTACTTCTTTGCACAAGTGGTTGTCGGCACCTATAGGAACGGGGATGTTGTATATGAAAGAGGATAAAATCATCGAAATTTGGCCTATGTACCCTTCGGAAGAACGAAATAAATATAAAATTGAAAAGTTTGAAAACAAAGGTACTATCTCTTTGGCTAAGCAGGAAGCTATTCATTCCGCTATCGAATTTTATTATAATATTGGTGCTCAGTTAAAAGAAGCCCGCCTGCGGTATCTTAAAAATTACTGGGCTAATCAGCTTAAAAATAATGAGAGGATTAAATTTTACACGTCGTTTAATGACAGGTATGCCTGTGCAATTGCTCTTTTTGATTTAATTGGTTCGGACTACAAGGACATGTCTTTAAAACTGGAAAAAAAGTTTATGATTCATCATACAGTTTCTAAAGTAGAAGGGGCTCAGGGTATAAGAATCTCTCCTAATGTGTATACTAAGATCAGTGACCTGGACAGATTATTAGATGCCTTAAATTGGTTGCTCAAAAATTCATAGGGCTTCAGGCTCAGTACCTTTTTCGATAAATATACTGAAGGTCAAATTATATAGAATCAATTGATATTTTGGCATTGATTAACCTTAATGAAAGACAAAACGCCTACCACGGAATTGTGCTAATTACAAGGGATAGGGGATTGGACAGGTATTAAAATAACTGTTTTTTAGAATGCTCCGATATTTGAGGATACCTTGTTTTCCTGAGCAATTATGTCAGGAGGATTGTTGATAACTATAGGACGTTGTTTTAATTCTTGCGGTTGTTGATTTCGTCCCGGATTTTTGCAGCCTTTTCATAATCTTCAGAATCTAATGCATTTTGCAATAAATTTTCAAGTTCTTCAGCACTGTTTTCCTGAAGTGTTTTTACTTTTGTCTTGTCGCTGCGTCTGTGTTTTGCTTTCTGAACTTCCCTTTCTGTTTCTTCCTCAAGTATTATCCCGGCCTGTTCAAGAATAAATTCGAAGGTATATATCGGGCATCCAAACCGAACAGCAAGAGCCAGGGCATCAGAAGTTCTTGAATCTACTTCTGTTTGTTTACCATTCAATATACATATTAGGTTAGCATAAAATATACCGTCAACCAAATTATTAATCACCACCTCTTTAACTTCAATGCTGAAGCCGGAAAGGGTGTTTTTGAATAAGTCATGTGTCATAGGCCGGCTAGGTTCCATACCCTCCATTGCCACAGCAATTGCCTGTGCCTCAAATTCACCTATTACTATTGGAAGTCTGCGTACTCCTTCACTTTCTCCCAAAACTATTGCATAATTCTGTGTTTGTGCCAGACTATGAGATAATGCAACTATTTCCAGTTCTATTTTTTTCATTAAAAATTGTTCTTGGGTTTAAATTTAACTTATAGCGGAATCTATAATTCCCAAAATTTTATTTTTTATATCGAATAAGTACAAAAACACTGTTGAAATTGCCTGTTAATATTCAATATTTTAAAGGTGAATGATTAATTTTAAAATTTAAGAGTTTTGATTTATTTAAAAATAAAATCAGAAATTTCCTTTGTGAAAATAACATAAAATACAGAAATATAACTTTTTATTTCCCAAATAATTTATTGGGACTTCTGTTTTTGTTCTTTCGAGTCCAAAAAGTACGGCTTTTTTTTCTAAGAAAAAATTATTAGTAACGAAAAGTAAATATTGCCTGTTGTTTTCATTGTTTTATTGACCTTCTGTTTAAATATAAAAACACCTTGTTTACGATTTTCCGACTTTCTTTTTTTTAGACTTTTTCCCCTTTTTTAACTGCTCATTCAGGTGTATCTCATGGATTTTCGAATAGCGAAGAAATACACCCCAGGCCATATAAGAACTAATAATAAATCCTCTGCGCCCATCGAGGAAGCCGAGCCGGAGGATAAAATGTTTGAAAAAACGAAAAAATGGCTTTATTGTTAAATGAAAAAAGCTAACTTTTGAAGTCTTTTTATAATAATCAGTGGCAGACCATTTTGCATAACGCTCCATTTTGGCAGAGAAATGAGAAAGGTTCTGATAGGTGTAATGTTCTATTTTTCCTGTTAATTTCCCGGTTGTACCCTTCGTTGTGATTTCTTCATGAACTTGCTTGTCGTTATATTGGCAGAGGTCCCTATTGAAGAACCTGATTACTTTATCCCCCTGCCATCCGCTGTATTTAACTTCTCTCCCCATAAAATAGTTCTTTCTGCGAATCCAATAAGAATCTTCCTGTATTTTATCTTGTCGTAGCAAGTCTTGTATCTCTTTCCTTAATGAAGTTGTGGGTCGTTCATCAGCATCCAAAATTAAAATCCATTGATATTTTGCCTGTGGGATAGTCCAGTTTTTTTGATCGGAAGGTCCTTTATACTCACGTTGTAAAAAGCGGATATCAAATTTTTTTACCAGTTCTTTAGTATTGTCATTACTATAGGAATCTACTACTATTATCTCATCTGCCCAGCTTAACTCAGGGAGTAATTCGCTGAGGTTTTTCTCTTCGTTGTAGGTTGGTATAATTATGCTTATTTTGTGCATATATTTATTAAAGTAAATACTATAGTTTTTGAAAAAAAATGATTTTATGCACTTATCCTACCCAAAAAGTACGGTTTTTTTTTATAAGAAAAAATTATTGCGCTTAATATTAGCACTTGATAATGTTTCTTTTTCCTGATTCATTAAATAAAAAAATCGTACCTGTATCAGGTACGATTTATAACTTTGTTTAAAAAATCTTAAATATTTGTTTGGGTTAATTTGAAGATTGTTTAATTTAAAGTTTACTCATAAAGCTTAATTTAACTTTGAGTTCAATGTTTGGTCTTTGTTTTTGTTTGAATTCTATCTTTGTATACTTGTTGAATTCCTTATTTAATGCCTTGTTTTATCTAAGTGTTACCATTATTTTTAAATTAAATAAATTACATGTTTAAAATTGGAATTACCGGAGGTATCGGCAGTGGTAAATCTACTGTTTGTAAATTGTTCGAAAAGATCAATATCCCAGTCTATTATGCCGATGACAGGGCAAAGTGGCTGATGAATAATCAGGCTGATCTTAAAGATAAACTGCGCCGTTCTTTCGGTACTGAAGTTTATGATAACGATGGACTGCTCAACAGGTCTTATCTTGCCGATATTGTTTTTAACGATAAATCAAAACTCGATATTTTAAACGGAATGGTGCATCCTGCAGTTTTTGAAGATGGTATTAAATGGCAGAAAGAACAGGAAAAAAAAGGAGCAATATATACCATGAAAGAAGCGGCATTATTATTCGAAACCGGATCCTACAAGACACTTGATAAGATTATTGTGGTAACGGCTCCTCAGGATATTAGAATTAAAAGAGTAATGAGCAGAGATAATATCAGCAGAGAAAAGGTCTTGGCCCGTATTAATAAACAAATGCCTCAATCAGAAAAAGTAGAAAGGGCTGATTATGTAATTACAAATATCGAGTGGAAAAGCCTCAATCTTCAGGTGTCTGAAATTGATGAACAACTGATTTATCTGGCCAAAAGAAAATAATTAATTTTCATTCATTATTTGCCCTCGGCTTTGATCTTAATCAGACCAAAGCTATTTCAAGGACCTCCTTCACCCGTCTGACATAGTGGAAATTAACACCTTGGATATACAAAGGGTTGATCTCCAGTACATCTTTTTCGTTTTCATGGCACATGATAATATCTTTCACCCCGGCACGTTTTGCAGCAAGTACTTTCTCTTTTATACCACCTACAGGCAATACCTTACCTCTTAATGTTATCTCTCCCGTCATTGCCAGGTTCTGACGAATATGGCGTTTTGTAAAGGAGGAAGCAAGGGCGGTCATCATGGTGATTCCGGCTGAAGGCCCGTCTTTTGGAATTCCACCCGCAGGTACGTGTATGTGAATGTTTGTATTGTCAAAAATATCAGGATCTATATCCCATTCAGCACAATGTGCTCTGAGATAACTCAGGGCCGTAGTGGCTGATTCTTTCATCACATCTCCCAGATTTCCTGTAAGTGCCAGTTTTCCTTTTCCTTTGCTCAGGCTGGTTTCTATAAATAATATATCTCCTCCTACACTCGTCCAGGCCAGGCCCACTGCTACTCCCGGATCTTGTTTTTCATCAAAAACATCATCAAGATTGACTTTCTTAGGCCCAAGAATTTCAGTAATATCCTCCGGGTTAATTTCTATGGAATCAAATTTTTTCTGGACAACTTTTTTGGCAACATTACGCATTAACTTTGCAATTTCACGCTCCAAAGACCTAACGCCTGATTCGCGTGTATAATCAGATGCTATTTTTAGTAAGGCATCTTCCGAAATAATAAGTTGCTCTTCTTTAAGCCCGTGTTCTATCAGTTGCTTTGATACAAGGTGCCTTTTGGCAATTTCCAGTTTCTCTTCTATTGAATAGCCGTTTACTTCTATGATTTCCATCCTGTCAAGTAAGGCCGGCTGAATACTCTGAAGCGAATTTGCTGTGGCTATGAACAGTACTTTTGAAAGATCATATTCCAGCTCCAGATAATTGTCATAAAATGTGGTGTTCTGTTCCGGGTCAAGTATTTCAAGTAAAGCAGAAGAGGGGTCCCCTTTGAAACTGTTTCCCATCTTGTCAATCTCGTCAAGAATAAAAACTGGATTACCGGATTCTACTTTTTTTAGTGATTGTATTATTCTTCCCGGCATAGCACCGATATAGGTTTTCCTGTGTCCGCGTAGTTCTGATTCGTCGTGCAGCCCACCTAAAGACATGCGGATATATTTTCTGCTGATAGCCCTTGCAATTGAACGACCGAGGGAGGTTTTTCCAACACCGGGAGGGCCTACAAGACATAATATCGGTGATTTCATATCCTGACGCAGTTTCAATACTGCAAGATGTTCCAGAATTCTGTCTTTGACCTTATGAAGGCCAAAATGATCCTTGTCTAAAATGCTTTCAGCACTCTCAAGATCAAATTTATCTTCAGTAAATTCATCCCAGGGTAGGTCAACCAGATTCTCCAGATAATTGATAAGTATCGAATGTTCCGGGGCAGCAGGATTCATCCGTTTTATTTTCTTTAAAACTTTGTCAAATTTCTTTTGTGCCGCCTCAGACCATTTCTTTTCCTTTGCCCTTGATTCCAATTCTGAAATATCATTTTCATGAGGTGATTCTCCCAGTTCTTCCTGTATCTTTTTCAGTTGCTGATTAAGAATATAATCGCGTTGTTGTTTCTCCATATCTCCATGAACATCAACTTCAATTTTTTGCTTCAGTTCCAGTACCTGAAGTTCATGGTTCATGCGCTTAAGTACTTCGTCTGCCTTCTCTTCAATACTTTCAATTTCAAGGATCTGTTGTTTTGTTTCTACATCAGAATTCAGGTTGGAACCGATAAAGTTGATCAGGAATCGGGGCGTCTTGATGTTGTTGAGCATCAAAGAGGCATCATTAGGGATATTGGGAGAAATTTTTATGATTTTCTCTGCCATTTCACGCATTGCAGAAACTATGGCGATGAATTGTGGTGAGTTGTCTACAGGACTGAGGGGAATAAAATCAAAACTGCCTCTCAGACAGGGCTCACTTTCTATAAGTTCTTTAAGAATTAGTTTTCTTTTTCCCTGTAATATTGCAGTGGTTGTTCCATCGGGCATTTTTAATACTTTCAGAACTTTTGCAACGACGCCTGTAGGATACAAATCATCAAATACAGGGTCAGAAATGTCAATTTCCTTTTGGGTAAGGATGGCTATTGTCTTGTCGGATTTGTAGGCTTCATTAACCGCAGCTATTGACTTTGTTCTTCCTACTGTTACAGGGATAATAACACCGGGGAATAAAACGGTATTCTTTAATGCCAGAACGGGAAGAATGTCTGAATACTCTTCTTCTTGTTCCGCATCATCTTCTGCTTCGTCTATTGAAAAAAGGGGCATGAAATCTACTTCTTCATTTCCGCCTCCCATTATCGTATTTAAAATCTCTTCAGTTGTTATTGTTTTTTTCAGTACCTTCACTTAATGTTTGTTTTTGTCAGTAATT
>CAJQOX010000353.1 GCA_905480075.1 uncultured Aureispira sp.
GATAGCCGGATTTCTTAGTGCATAGGCAATAGAATAATCTAGTTTAAATTTGTCAGGTATTCGATACGCTATGCCAGCCAAGGAGCTGATATTGTGGAAATTACGCATATCTCTAATGATTTTTCGTGGCAAAGTGTTAGAGATATATAAAACTTCCTGCACAATATTGTCGTATCGGATTCCAACATCCACATAGAGTCTTTTGAATTCTCCGGAAAGGCTGACAAAGGCTACAGATTCCAATTTCAGAAAGTCGGGAATAAGCGGTAGAATTCCGGTTTCAGGCAGGTTGCTGTTGTCCGTCAGATTGAGTTGAATACCACTTTTAAATTTCCAGTTTTTTTCAATTGTTTGCTGATAAGTGGTTGACATAAAAGCATTGTATTGCAAGAGGCTGAGTGAGGGAGCCTTTTTGCTGTTGTTTCTGCGGACATCATATTCTCTTCTGAAATTTATCTGACCAGCCAGTTTAAATTGTAACCACTGTCTTTCATTAAAAAAATAATTACTTTGCCATTTCAGTAAGTGATGATTAACCGCCTGTCGGGGGGCTTCTATGTCGTAGGAAAATTTTTCTTCTGTAAAGAAAGGAGTCTCTCTGCTAAAAGCTTGTTGCAAATCGGTGAGGTTCCCGATATGTGCCCCTCTAAGAATGCCTGTATTACTGTTAAAAGAGCTGAAGTACAGACTGCTGTTGAATTTTTCTGAAAATTGTTTTTGTAGTTGTACAGAAAAATTTGCTGATTCACTTCCTGTATTATTCAGGAAATAATCCGGGCTGTTTCTGTCACCGGACTTTTGTAAACTACCATCAATTTTCCAGGCAACTATCGGATTGTTTTGTTTTAACTGGAAATGTATGCCATTTCCCAGACCATTACTTTCAAAAAAATAAGTAGCCTGACCATTAACTATCTTTGATTTTCCTATGGCTAAGGGTTCAGTAAGAATTACAGCCCCGGGATTATTTCCACTGTACTCAAGACTTGCTGCCCCTTTTATAACACTCATAGATCCTGCCGCAAGTGGATCAATTTCCGGGCTGTGGTCATTGCCCCACTGTTGTCCGCTTTGAGGAATTCCGTTGTTTAAAATCTGCAGTCTGTTTCCATAAAGACCATGAATAACCGGTTTTGCAATTTCACTGCCTGTTTTTAACAAACTGACCCCGCTGATCGATTCCAGTTGTTGAGAAAAATTCTTCTCTGCGTTAAAGGCAATTTTTTCATTACTGATTACTTCTTTTTCACTGATGCTTTTTTTACCGGAATGTTGGTTTACAAAAATAGTTTGTAATTCCTCATTTAGCCTTATAAGCTGAATGTTTATACTGGTATCCGAAAGGGTATTAATATTGATTTTTGAAGGATGGTATCCTAACTGTTGAACAGTTATTACATTCAAGCCCTTGCAAGCATTTGCAATTGCAATAAAGCCATCTGAATTGCTCAGGAAACTGGTATCATTAACTATAACTGAAGCAGATTCAACAGGGATATTACTATCCCTGTCTGCTACATTTACCTCAATAGTATATGCACAGTTATGCTGACTTATAAGGCTTGATGTAATAAGTAACTGTAAAGCGGTATATATTAATAATTTATTGAACATGCATGTGGAAGGTGACTTCAATATCAGTCTCACCTCCGGCATTATCTATTAATCCGTTCGATACTCCTGTTGCGTCTTTATTGGGTTCATGCTTCAGTACAATTGTCATAGAACCATGTTCAGCAGCTCCTGTAGTTAAATTAGTTTGAATTCCTAAAGGCTTATTGTTTGAATCTGTATCTGAATAACTTACAGAAGTATTGTTAAGCGTAATGGAATAAAAGACCTGGTGTTCTTCTGCTTCACCAATTACCTCATCGGTGATATTTTCAGCAGGAGTTTCAGTTTCGTTCAAAAGCGTCAATTGTCCGGTGTAGGTACTGTTCGCCATTAAGGTATCAGCAGTCATCATAGGGGCATTTCCTCCATCACCGTCCAGGTCCTGAAAATAAAAGACAGCTGTATCACCGCTAGAACCAATCAAAGTATAATTCAATGTAGTAATTACTTCCTCTTCATTGGGAACTACAGGGTCTGTTTTACATGAAAAGAAAAAGAGAATGCAACAAGTTAAAAGGGTTAAAATTTCTAATGATTTCATTTTGTTTGTTTTTAAGTTTTAAATGCAACAATGTTACAGCTGCAAATATATTGGAGCTAAACGAAACATTGTTGCGTTTGGGTTTTTTTAACAATTTGTTAACGTTTTTGATTGGATTCAAAACCCCCGGGTTTCCAAAAAACATAGGTTTCCAAAACCTACAGTTTTCCAAAACCCAGGGTTTCAGATTGGTGAGAGTAGGTATGAGGCACCTGCATTTCGGACAGGATTCGGACTTATTGGTCAGTTCGGATGTAGGGTGGAATCATCATCATTTATATTTATCAGAACATCTTTTAATTGATCAATACTTTTCTTTTTTACGTTATTTATAAAATAAAAAATGATCCAGAAAAAGCTGCTCAGAATTAAAGACTTTCCAAAAGTTTACACTTTCCAAAAGTCCCTGAAAAGCCGGACTTTCCAATTCATAATTTATAATTTATAATCCATAATTAAAAAACTCATTTCCCCCAAACCCGCCACTCCACCAAATGCCCCTCAAAACTCAAAGGCATCTCCAGTATCCGGTACATAGCCTTCAATCGCTTTGCAGGAATCTGATGCGACCGGTGTTCCATAACCTTTTTGATACTCGTTTCGGTATAATACATTTCAAAACGCGGATTATAAACAGAAAGAGTTCTTAACAATCGCATACGTATATCCGAGGTCAGATTGGTGCTGTTCCAGACAAAAGATTGTTTTTTGCCGGCAAATCCCTTCGCTCTTTTATAAGCCAACTGTGCAACATGCCCCTGTCCTTTTTTGTCATTATGACTGATCTTTAACTCTCTGCGGATTTCATCGAGACCGATCATCGGCAAATCAAAGGACTCCGCCATCTTATCCTTGCCACTGCCGGCAATGCCACTGAGTACCACAATTTTGAATTTTGTATCATCATACAGCTCTGCAGGATAATCCAGGCCTTTCATGAAAAAGCGAAATTTAGAATGCTCATTATGAAAGACATAGGAAGATTCCCAACATTTGGCCTCTATAGACAAGTCCTTATACAATTCAATGCGATCCAAAAAGTCATTTTCATCCTTTGAGATACGACCAAGCATATCCGCTTTGGCAAAGAGATAGAGCAATCGGTTCGATACCCTTTCTGCATTCAATACGGCATGTCTGTGGGGCTGTTGATGCGAAGTCCACCAAATGGGCTTTCCATGCAATCGCACAATAGCACATATCTGTTCGCGCAGGTGGATGTCCAAATCCCAGAGAATCTGCCGGGCCATTTTTTCTCCGACCTTGGCATGCCTTGGTGAAATAATCCGACCTTCCTCTGTCTCTTCCGTCGTGACCGGTTTGCCGATATCGTGGAAGATGGCCGCCCAAAGCAGCACAAATTGCTCTTCGGGCGACAAATCCGGGTATTCGGGCATGTTCAGCAGGGCCTGCAGCACCATTTTAGTATGTGTCCACACATCTCCTTCAGCATGCCATACAGCATCCTGCGGGCAATCCATCATAGCCTGCACCCATTCCAGCGATTCAAGTTTATTGATATCAGGAATTCCCGCCTCCATCCAACTTTTCATACCATAATTTGGCACGTTTCCAGTTGCGGGTCCAATGTTCATCTGTTTTAACATGATTTTTTCTTACATATTTTAAAACGTGGTTTCTGAATTCTTCTTCCTCAAAGCCTTCGCTTGTACGAACCACGAGGCCTTCACAATCGCCACCAAAAGAGCTGCCACATTCCATTTGTTCGTTAATTGAACTGATAAGTTCTGCTTCTGTATATTTGCCCTGCCCGAGAACCGGCACCACCGGCAAATCCAGCAATGCGGCATAAAATTCGACTTCCTCCCAGGAAAGCCATTTACCCTCATCCCGTACGGCAAAGATATAGAAATAGTGTTCGAGGTGATCATATTCTATGCTGTGAACACCATATAGATTTTCTCCGAAAACTTCCAGTGTTTTCAGGTCATGACCTACCCGTTCCCAGATGGGCCACATATTCCGTGCCCAAGGATTGCGTGTAGGACCTATATGCGAACGCGCATAGACGCCCGTCGATTTCAGACAGGTATTTTCACCATCCAGTTTTTCGGTCAGTACTAATTCATGTTTCAGTATCTCTTCCCAGTCATTCTGAATCTTATCATCAGAAGTAGTTCCGGGAGAAAAGGGAAAATGATAGGTCCGACCATATTTTTGACCATTCATCATTCTATTTTTTAAGATAGCGAACTATCCTTTATAAAGATATTATTTCTGAACATCTTCTTATTGTCCTAAGCGGGAATATCAGAAAACATTCCTGAATATATTTTGGAAATTTGTTGTTAGAAGATGCAGACTTATTTGGAAAAGTAAAATGTAATCCTTTTGAACAGAGCTTATAGTACATAAGATTTCTGATTCACTATATTAATAATGAATCTATAAGCTATAAAAGAGGATTTTTCTGATGAATTACATTTTAAATAAAAATGATGAGCTTAGAAATAGATGGCCTTCATTGATAGGATATCAACAACAGAAATACAATCTGCAGACGCCAAAAGTTCCGCTTGGTTATGCTTTTTTTTATTATAAACAGTATTTAAGACTTAAACTATTTGTTCTTGTCTGATACAATTCACAATACATTTATATACTTATTTACTAAAATGAATTAGAATGGTGTGGGATTTTCTATTGTGAGTTATCCTATTTAATGGATAAAACATTATATTGCTTTTATATTAAATTATTTGAGCCTTCATTATCTGAATATGGATGTAAACATAAACGCATTGCTTATTAACTATATCAAAAACCACAGTACTCATTTCAGATGCAGGAAATAAAAATCGAATGTGAAGACGGACACCTACTGACAGGCACACTTTTTAAGCCGGGCAGCATAAAAGCTGCAATAATGATCGCTCCTGCTACCGGAATAAAGAGGCAATTTTACAATGCATTTGCCAATTATTTATGTGAAAATGGCTATGCTGTACTTAGCTATGACAACAGAGGGATAGGAGAATCAAAAGGTGCTTCGATAAATGCATCGAATCCATCATTAACAAGCTGGGGCTGTCTGGACATGACGGCTGTTCTTGAATATCTTAAAAAAGACTTTCCAAATGTGGACTATCATTTAATTGGTCATAGTGCAGGAGGGCAATTAGCCGGGCTGATGAAAAATGCCAATGACCTGAAATCCATGTTTAATTTTGGAAGCGCATCAGGAAGCCTGAAATATGCGAGATATCCTTTTAAAATTAAATCATGGCTTTATCTGAATATTTACATATCTGTTTGCAATCTTCTGTTCGGTCATACAAAATCTCATTGGGTAGGAATGGGAGAACCTCTGCCTGAAAATGTAGGAAAGGAATGGAGAAAATGGTGTAATGGCAACGGTTATGTGATGGTGGATTTGAATCATAAGATCAAAGAACACCTTTATGATGAAATGAACATAGATTCACTTTGGGTACATGCCGAAGATGATGAAATTGCCAACTATGATAC
>CAJQOX010000354.1 GCA_905480075.1 uncultured Aureispira sp.
AAAAAATGAAAAGGAAGAGATTCGTCAGTCAAAGCTCTAAGGCAAGATTCCCTTCGTGATACTGAAACCTTCGAAAAAAGCAGTAAATAAAAAATCGGCCGACTAATAAGTCTGATATTATAAATTAAAATCTGATTAAAATCACTTCTTCCTAAAACTGATGCCTCCACTCTTCTTCTTCTTTGGTTCATCGTCACTCGTACGAACCCCCTTCTCGACGCCTTCTTTGATAGTATCGTGCATGTCCTTCAGATGATCAGAGAAATTCGATAACTGTGCCACCACCTGAACCATCGGGTCGTCCTTGCTGCCCTGCATGATTTTGTCCTTGTTAAAGGCTTTCTTGATCTCTTCCCATCTTGCAGCATCTTCTTCGGTCAGAGCACCTATCATCTCCTTAAATTTCAACATGTTCGACTCGGCACCGGTGGTCAGAGTCTGTGATTCTCCCTCATAATGTGAGAGTAAAAGTGTCAACATCTCCTTGTCGTTCATAATAGGCACTATCTTCTCTGCCAGCTTGTTCATGTTCCGGTAGGAACCTTGTAGCTTGAAGGAGGGTTCTGTGCGGTAAGCATCTTCCATTGCTGCAGAACGAATGTATTCGAGATTGACTTTCAGAATGGCATCTCTGACAAATAACATGCGTTTGACAACTTCCATATACTCGTCGATTTCCTGCGTGGTATGATTGCCCTCAAATTGCAGTCCCTCACGAGAGCCTGTCTGTGCGTATTTTACAAGCGGGTAGATGTCCTTTGCACTCTTTGCCGCCATTTTCTGCAATATGGCATTTGATGTCAGGGAGTTTTCCACATAACTGAGCTCAAATACATCCTTGGTATCTCCTATGATGTCACCAAGATTGTAGATGTCGGCCCGGTTGGCTAACATATCCGGAACCTGAAACTTGTCGCCACTCTCTGTATAGGGATTACCGGCCATGACTACACATACCCGTTTTCCACGTAGGTCGTAGGTCTTGGTAACTCCTTTGTAGGTGCCCTCAATCTTACGCTGACCATCTGTAAGGGAGATGAACTTCTGAAGAAATTCCGGATTACAGTGCTGTATATCATCCAGATAAATCATGATGTTATCCCCCATTTCCAAAGCAAGATTCAGCTTTTCTAATTCCTTGCCTGCCGCTGCATTGTCTGCTTCAGAAGGATCGAGGTTTGTTACGTGGTGGCCTATTGCAGGACCGTTAATCTTCATGAATATGAGACCAAGCCTGTCTGCAACATATTCCATCAGGGTGGTTTTACCATAGCCCGGAGGAGATATAAGCAATAACATACCCATTCTGTCTGTCCTTGTGGTATCGCCTACAGTACCGATCTGTTTTGCGAGGTTGTCACCGAAAATAGGCAGATATAAGGCATCAATAAGCTTGTTACGAACAAAGGAACTCAATACCCGAGGTTTGAACTCACTAAGGCGTAAATCCTGACGGAATTGCTCCACCAAATCCTTTTTCATCCGAGTGAACTGTTCGTATCTCGGCACTACCTCTCGTTCATAATGCTGCATCTTACGCATATAGTCATTGAAATCAAGGCTGTAATTACCTCCTTTTTCCACTACATTATGTGTGCCGTACATACCACTGATAGCCTGCTTTGTTTTTACATTGACAACATGCCCTTCCTTGAAGTTACCTAAAAGCAAAAGTGTTGCCACCTCACTGATATAATTGATATGTTCTGCGTTATTGCTCTGTTCCACAAAGGCATTTAACCATTTTCGAGCCAAATTAAGCTGCTCAATAAGATTTCCTTCCAAGGATTTAAGGGCACTGCTAAAATGCTTAAATGCTGCTTTGCTGTCCAGGAATTTTTTGAATTCATCCTGCAGTTTATGCGCCTCACCACTGATAATAAAATGATCATGTCTCGATATTTCCTTGAACAGATAAAGTGCAGCAGCAGGGGAGAGGTGTTCCTCAAATAATTCGGTTTCTTTTGCAAAATTCCTCAAATCCTCCTCGAGGTTCTCGAGCAAAAAGTCATACTCAGTAGTGTCAGGAAAGACTTGCAGAATGATACCGGCAGACTTTAATTGCTTGTCAAAGGTAGTTTTATTTTCCTCAGACGTAAATTTCTGCCAGTAAAGATTTGCCATTGCTCTCGTTTCAGCATCGAAATTTAACAAATCGATATGCTTTGACAGATACAAAAGAGCATCGAGTATTTTTGCGGAGTCCTGATCGTGAATACCTTTAGAATAGCCCTCCTGATAACGATTGGCAGAAAATTCCTGAATATATTGCAATACTTCTTCAGATACCAAATCGTTGTTTTCCTGCAGAAGATTCTTCATTGCGATGTAAGCCAGGTATTCAGATCGATAAACTTCTGTGTTTTCCGATACGATTGCCTGATCCCATACATTTTTTGTTTCTAGAAAGGCAGCATCCGATACTTCTTCAAAAAATCCGGTACCCGTCAGGTGATAAAACATCGCCCCTTCTTTTGGCACCATAGTCAAGTCAAGTTTTTGTTTGTTGACAGAGAAGAAGTGTTTACCAAATTTAATAGAATTACCGTCACCGGAGAAGAGATCTTTTTTATCCCTCAGCTGACGAATAGCATCTTCCTTGATGGTTTTTAGCTGTGTCTGAATATCATCTGCCTTGTTAGTATCTCCAAGGTCTGTCAGTTTCTGAATAGTATCGCGAACCTTTTCTATCATCAGGTCAGAGGCAAAAAATCCGTTGATCGCAGGGACCTCCTTAAAGTTGTTTGCCCGGTTTTTTATACCACTCAATATCCGTTCTGCAGCACCCTGCAGGGCCGCAGTACGTTTGTTATTAGCTTCTATAATAGCTAATCTGCGTGTTTCAAAAGCATTATTGATCTCTTCACGTTTATCAGTTATCTTGATAATAAATTCATCGAATTCGGCAAATTTACTCTCAAGTTCTTCGAGCTGCACCATCATCTTGGTGAAATACTCATCGCATTTTGCTACTGTATCTGAAATGTCGAGATAATTGATCAATCCCTGATCCAACAGTTTGGCCTGTGCAGCAAATTCAGCGACAGCTTCTGCACCGGTCAGATCTTTCAGGCGTCGCTTTATTCCGGCCTTAGCCTGATTCAGGGTTGCAAAAATAGAAGTAATACTGTCTATTATTCTCGTTGTCTGTGTAGCATCCTCTATTTTCAGATTGGAAACGATTTCTATTAACAACTCCAGTTCTTTGGCAATTGCTTCGATCTTTTCTTCCAGGTTTTTTCCCTGTCTTGCTGTTTCTACCCCTTCTATTTCTTTTTGTGCTTCTGCTACGCGGTCGAGGTAGGGTTGCAGGGCATCGTCTTTTAAAAGAAAGTTCACACATTCTGTGGAAAGGTCAGCATTTATTTGCAGTGCACGTTCTTCGAGTTCTTCGATCAGCGGGATATCGGTGTAGCGCAACTCTCTCAGAGAAATTACTTCACCTCTGACAGTCCTTAAATTGGCCAGGTGCTGAACAAACTGATCTATTTTACCATAGGAGGTACTACTGATGTCCTGAAAAAGTTCATTTGCCTTACGTTGCGTTTCGCGGATAGTCTCCTTAGTGCTCTTTTTGATGTTCTGCACCTTCTCAAATTCGTCTATTGCAGAATTGGAAGAAGAACGGATCTCAGTAATCGGGATACTCAGACTGTATGCCTTTTCATCGCTTATCCAATGATAGGAATCGAGCAATACATTTGAACGTTTTGTGAGGTCGTAATACAGGTCATTATAGGTATCATCTTTTCCAAGCAGCGAGATAATTTCCTGAGATTCGGCCATTGCCTTAACGATTTCCTTATTGCTGATTTTGTAGAGAAAGGAATCGGCATAATCGGAAGGCAATGCCTTACCTTTGATATAGGGAGTCTGCCATATCTGAAGGTTATGATGCGAAGTTTTGCTATCTTCCGACCTGAAATAACAGAGTTCGCCATTAGGGAAAAGGGTAAAGCCATGACAAAGAATGGGCGTACTCAGTGTCTGTTCAATTACATTATAAGAAAGCAGTATATAACTACCGTCTTCAGGCTTATGAAATACATAAAGGTGGTCTTCACCGTTAGGCGATTGAATATGTTGTTCAAAAAGATTGCCTGTTCCTGAAGTTTTATCAAACATTTTGACATCACCTGTCTGCAGGTAGAATCCGTTGGAAAACACCAAACCCTGTTCACCGGGGAGCAAAACACCCGAATTTTCGAGGGCATCTACTCTCTGCACCATTTGTAATTTGACATTGTATACAAAATAGCGGAATTCTTCCTGATAGGGTTTAATTTTTAAGGCTATCAGATTACCAAGGTCAGCATAATAAACCGTAGCATCACTGATTTTTTGATTTTCATGTTTTACATCTTCAGCATAAATACCTTTACCGGTATCCGTATTGTCTTCTACCTTGATCGTGAGGTCACCACCAACGGTTTCTACAAAGACTTTGTCGAGAATAGATATATGAGGATGTTCCCCCTGCCGGTACATATCATGCCGTACAGATTCCCATGAAAATTCAAATTGTGCAGGATATTGATAATTTTTATCACCCGGAGTTGAATCATAGATAAGTTTATCATCTGCAATTTCAAACTTAAAGGTTTTTATACCATTTCCATCCTGAAATATCATGTAGAAGAAAGGGTCGTTCTTGTCTCTGGAAAATTTCTGGAAATATACTTCTTTAGAATAACGGTACAGACTTTTGAAATCGGAGACAAATTTTTCATTTCCCTGAGTCAGCAAATCAAGACTCATAGGTTTAAAATGCTTATCTGCCTCAAAGGAATAGATACTGAAAACATCATTCAGTTCAATGTTCTTCAATCCCATCCGCACATTATACCCAAAGATACAGATTTCACCCAGAGCAAAAATATCTCTTGCAATACATTCATAATCAGTATCAATGTTGTTGTTACTTACAAGCTTCATCTCAATAGAACCGAACACTTTTTTTCGTTCCGCATTCAGTTTATCAAGCCTTGCCCTCAAATCCGCACCGCTTTTGTTCAGCCTGCCTTTGATAATCTCATAGGTGCC
>CAJQOX010000355.1 GCA_905480075.1 uncultured Aureispira sp.
AGCTAAATAAAGTTTTTGGTGGGATGGCTCAACTGAATCGTCTTCCAAACGCGCTGCTTATTCTTGATATCAACCACGAACATCTTGCTGTAGCTGAAGCGACACGTTTGGGAATCAAAACTATTGGTGTAGTTGACACAAACTCAGATCCGGGGAAAGTGGATTTCGCAATACCTGCTAATGATGATGCATCAAAATCAATTCAAATTATTATTGATTATTTAAGTGCAGCAATCAAAGAAGGCCTTGAGGAAAGAAACAAAGCCAAGGACGAAAAAAATAAAGTGGAAAAAACTTCTTCTGAAGGTTAATTAAAAAATTATTAAATCTACTGAGCTTTGTTTTGTGCGCTTTTTAACTTTCAAACTTAGCTCTGTATTTGAAAAATTATAAACAATGGATACAGTTAAAATTTCTGCAAAAGACGTAAAAAAATTACGTGACCAGACAGGTGCCGGAATGATGGATTGCAAAAAAGCATTGGTCGAGGCAAATGGTGATATGGATGCTGCTATTGAGTTTCTTCGCAAAAAAGGTCAGAAGATGACTGAAAAACGTGCAGATCGTGATGCCAAGGAAGGTGTCGTCTTTGCACTAACTTCAGATGACAAATCCAAAGGGGTTGTTGTAAGAATTGGCTGCGAAACTGATTTTGTTGCAAAAAATGATGACTTTGTAGCTTTTGCTAAGTCTATAGCTACTTTAGCACTGAAGGAATTTCCTGCTACAAAAGAAGATTTACTGAAACTTTCTTTCGATGGTGAAACAGTTGCGGATAAAGTAGTTGAAAGAACTGGTATTATTGGAGAAAAAATCGAATTAAGTTCTTATGAAAATATTGAAGCTGCTCAGGTAGTATCTTATATTCACATGGGACATAAAGCAGGAGTTGTTGTAGGATTTAATAAAACTAACGATAATCTTGCTGAAGCAGGACGGAATATCGCTATGCAGGTTGCTGCAATGACGCCTATTGCTGTTGATAAAGATGGTGTTGATGCCTCTGTCGTTCAAAAAGAGATTGAAATTGGTATGGATCAGGCTCGTCAGGAAGGTAAGCCTGAAAATCTTCTTGAGAGAATTGCTCAGGGGAAATTGGGTAAATTCTACAAAGAGAAAACGCTTCTGAATCAAGAGTATGTTAAAGCTGAGAAAAAAGAAACAGTGAAACAATACATTGCTTCTATCGATAAAGAGCTCACAGTTACAGGTTTCAGACATGTAACTTTAGGATAATCAATAAAGCGTTCCAAATATGGAACGCTTTTTTTTTGTGTTATATTTAATAAAAATTTCGATAATGGCTGTGAGATACAAAAGGATATTATTAAAATTAAGCGGAGAATCTCTGATGGGTGATAATGATTATGGCATTAACCCCGATATGTTGCAACATTACTCTGAAGAAATTAAATCAATTGTCGATCAGGGTGTTGAGCTTGCGATTGTTATTGGTGGGGGGAATATCTTCAGAGGTCTGCAGGCTAAAGAGTCTAATATTGAACGTGTACAGGGAGATTACATGGGGATGCTTGCCACTGTTATTAACGGCCTTGCTCTACAAAGCTCACTCGAAAAGAATGGTGTCTTTACCCGTCTAATGACGGCTATCGCAATGGATCAGATTGCGGAACCTTATATTCGAAGAAGGGCTATTACTCATTTGGAAAAAGGAAGGGTGATTATCTTTTCTGCTGGAACAGGAAACCCCTACTTTACAACCGATTCAGCAGCTGCACTAAGGGCTAGCGAAATTAATGCAGATGTTATCCTCAAAGGAACCCGGGTAGATGGAATATATTCAGCAGATCCTGAAAAAGACCCGCTTGCCACTAAGTACGAGAATGTCTCTTTTGCTGAAGTGATCAAATCAAAGTTGAATATTATGGATATGACTGCCTTTACGATGTGCTATGAAAATGATATGCCTATCGTTGTTTTCGATATAGGTAAACCCAATAATCTGTCAAAAATTGTGCAGGGAGAAACAATAGGTACCTTAGTAAGGTAATTGTTCTATTTATGAAAAACAGAACAATTTATGTTAAGAATTTGTTTGTTTAATTATTAATCCTTAAAATAGGCTTTTAAAAAATAATTTGACCTTAATAATAATTGTTCAATAAATAAAAAACAACCATGGAAGATGATATTGCCTTATATATAGAGGCATCTGAAGAAAGCATGCAGAACTCTGTAGAACATTTCAAAAAGGAAGCGTCAAGAGTCCGTTCAGGAAAAGCATCTCCTTCAATGTTTAACGGGCTGAAAGTTGATTATTACGGAACGATGACTCCTGTTAGTCAAGTAGCAAATATCAAGGCTCAGGACGGAAGAACATTAACGATCAGCCCTTGGGAAAAATCAATGCTGCAGGCTATCGAGCAGTCAATTTTTCAGGCAAACCTCGGAGTTACCCCTCAAAATGACGGAGAAACAATAAGGGTTGTTTTGCCTATCCTTACAGAAGAACGTCGAAAAGATTTGATAAAACAGGTTGCCGTTTTGGTTGAAAATGCAAAAGTCAGTATCAGGAATGCACGCAGAGATGTTATGAGTGAAATAAAACAGGCGGTTAAAGACGGTTATCCTGAAGATATGGGGAAGGATAAAGAAAATATTGTACAGGGCCTCACAAATAAATATAGCGCCAATGTTGATGCACTTATGAAGCTGAAAGAGGAAGATATCATGAAGATATAAATTCATGTGTAATTTAAAAGGAAACACTATGAATACTATTAAAGAATTGCAGCAGGCTCTCCGGGAAACGGGATACAGACAAACTTATATTATTAAAAATAAGGTCGTTGTAAAAAAAAACACCTCAGTAAAAGTTGCTGTCAGGTTTAATGATGATAAAACCTTTGATATGCTGGGAAAGACTCCAGGCCTCAATGCAGTTCATATAATCAGTGGGATTTTATCTTATTTTTTAATTTTCATCCCCTTGGGTGATTATGTTTTAATACCCCCCTTTTCGGCATTCATTTTAGCCGCTTTATTTGGCCAGGGGATTTCCATCTTGTTCTATCAGGGTCAAGTAAATCAATTGAAAAGTGAAGTAAGAAGTAAATTGGAATCTCAAATCTCATCTCCTGACTAAAGTGTATAATAGAGCCGCTCAGATTATTTCTATAGGTATAAATAATTTAATTTAAATTATTATTGAGGGATAATTTATAATACGTTGTGTCTATAAGCCATAAATTGCCAAATAGAATAAAAAGTGCTGTGATGTCAATGATAACTGATTGACCTGAATAGCCTGATAGAATTCCTGAATAAACAGGAAAAGGAAAGAGTAGGGACAGAAAAAAATAAACAGATTTCAGGACTGTCCTCCTGTGTTTTTTGTGCCTGAGGGTAAATAATAATATTATATTAGTCAGTGACAGAAAGACTCCTGCAACAAAAGTCCCGAATACCATAAAAGTTTCCAGAGAATATATTTCTTCAGAATAGGGCATGCGCATCCATCCTGACATCACGTAGGGGAATAAAGCCAAAGTAATAAGTATATTGAAAGCTATTATCTTTTTCATTGAGTTGAGAAGGACCATAGTCAGTACCTGACAAACATATAACAGTTTAGCCTCCTGTAAGTTTATGGAATTCTGCTAATGCAACAATAGATTATTTTTCAGCTAATCAGAACGCTTGTTTTTATTTTTGTGGTAATTCTTCTTAAATGATTTCTTCATTTTCCTTTTCGAATGACGTGATGTATTTTTTTCAGATACAGAGGATGAAGAAAAAAGTAATTTATCAACTAAATCTTTACGATTTGCTTTGGTCAGCACATTTTTAATCCAACGGTGGTTTTCCTTTTTATACCAAAAGAAAAATCGGTGTTGTTCTTTTTTTTCTTGTGCAGCTTTCGGTGTAAAAGTTGGCTGAAGTGTGTATGGATGAAAGCCCGAATAATAAATTACTGTGGCAACCGTCATAGGGGTAGGCGTAAAATCCTGTACTTGTTCCAGCTGAAAGCCCATGTCTTTCGTTTCAGCTGCCAAATTGGCCATGTCTTCGAGTTCGCAGGCCGGGTGGCTTGAAATAAAGTAAGGGATCAATTGCTGCTTCAGATCGTGTTTTTTGTTAATTCGTTCAAACATTTTTTTAAAAGTGTGAAAATGTTTGAAAGATGGTTTCCTCATTATCTTCAGTACATTATCTGAGGTGTGTTCAGGGGCTACTTTTAGCCTCCCGGAAACATGTCTTGTAATAAGTTGTTCAGAATATTCTTCAAGATCATCAGGGTCCCCGTTTTTATTGAACTCAGGAACAAGTAAATCATAACGGATACCGGAACCTACAAAGGCCTTCTTAACAAGTGGATGCTTATCAACTTCCCTGTAAATTTCGGTCATCGGTGCATGCGATGTGTCCAGATTATTGCAGATGGAAGGCGAGATACAGGAAGGAGAAATACATTTGTCACAAATAGCCTGAACCTTGCCTTTCATGCGGTACATATTGCCTGAGGGACCACCCAAGTCGCTGATATAACCTTTAAAATCCTTGTCACGGGTTATCTGTTCTACCTCTTTCATGATCGACTCCTTGGACCGTGAAGCAATGAACTTTCCCTGATGCGCAGAAATTGTGCAAAAACTACATCCTCCGAAGCAGCCTCTGTGCATGTTTACAGAGAATTTAATCATTTCATAGGCAGGAATCGCCCCTCTTTTATTGTATTTTGGATGTGGTAATCTTGTATAGGGCAGATCAAAGGAAGCGTCAATCTCCTTTTCAGTCATTGTTTTACAGGGTGGATTAATAACAAGTGTACGGTCTCCGATATCCTGCAATAATCTTTTGGCATTTAAATTATTAGATTCCTGTTCAATGAATTTAAAGTTTGAAGCAAATACCTTTTTGTCTTCAAGACAATCTTCATGAGATGCCAGTCTTTTGTCCTGCCAGTTTTTATTTTTGGGTAAATTATCCTTGTTGACCAGAAAAGCAGTTTGTTCAATGGTCCTTAGAGAAGAAAAGGGAACTCCTTTGTCAAGAAGTTTAACTAAATCTCGTAAAGGTTGTTCGCCCATGCCATAAACTAAAATATCGGCATCTGTGCTTTCAAGAATAGTAGGAAACAATTCATCTTTCCAATAATCATAATGTGTTACCCTCCGAAGGGAGGCTTCAATTCCTCCAATCATGACAGGTACCTCTGGAAAGATATCTTTAAGTATGCGTGTATATACTGACGTTGCGTAATCGGGTCGGAAACCACTTTTTCCACCAGGACTGTATGCGTCTGTGGACCGGCGTCTTCGACCTGCAGTATAGTGATTGACCATTGAGTCCATACAGCCTGAGGTCACACCAAAAAAAAGTCGTGGTTTCCCCAGTTTCTTAAAATCACGTAAATCGTCCTGCCAGTTAGGCTGAGGAACAATTGCCACTTTGAATCCCATGCTTTCAATAATTCTGCCTACAACTGCAGCACCAAAAGCAGGGTGGTCAACATAGGCATCGCCACTAAACAGAATGACGTCTAGTTGATCCCATCCACGTCTTTCTACTTCTTTTTTGGTAGTAGGCAGCCAATCCGATATTTTGTAGTTCTGGTCCATTCTTATGATTAAATGAAGGATTTATTACAAAGATAGACTATAAAACTGAAACTAACTACAACTGTGGCAGTCTATTGTATTTCAAGTAAATCACTTTCTTTGATGATTTTTCCACTTTGTGCATCAAATAAAATAGTTTTATTGTTCATTTTCAGGCTCAACATGTCGTCATACCACTCAGGGTCAGAAGCTTCAACCGGAAGAATTGTCTCGCCATTTGTTTTGATCAAGCCCCAATAGTTTTTGTTTTTTACCAATACTATATTATTTTTCATTAATCTGGGCATTATACCATCAACAGAAATAATTTGATTTCCTTCAAGACTGAAAAGCAGGTGTTTATTGTCTTTTTCGCCAATAATAAAATCTGTCTTTTGATAGGTCAAATCATAGGTTTCTGGATTAAAACTAACCTGGCAGAGTGGGTAAATGGTATCAAATACTGCATTTATTACAAAATACGCCTCCTTGTGACAAAGCCCCCATTTACCTGATTCAGATTGACCAAAGAAAAAATCTTGATTAAAGCTAATAACTTTTTGGAAATGAGTATTGTTGTTGATTTTCTGGGAAAAGAGTTGAATGCTTGTCAAAGCACAAAAAAGAGAAATAATTAAACGGGAATTCATGATATTATAATTTGGAATATAGATAAATTGGTTTTAACAAAAGGATGTTTTTCACCCTAAGGGGCCGCAAAGATATATACAAATAATTTAATTCGCAAGAAATAATTAAAACAAAACAGATTATTGAAGAAAAAACACGAACTTTACAAAGTAAAAGATAGCCGATTTTTTTTACACAAAATTATTTTACTGAACTTCTTAAAAGTATAGTATGCAACTGTACAATAAACTAAGTGCAGAAGAACGCGCACAATTGATAGATGAAGCGGGCAAGGACCGACTTACAATCTCCTTTTATCAATATCACAATATTATAAATCCGCTTATTCTTAGAAATCAACTCTTCATTTTCTGGAATAGTATTGATGTTCTTGGAAGAATTTATATAGCAAAAGAAGGTATAAATGCTCAACTTTCTTTGCCTGCAGAAAACTTTAAACCTTTTAAGGATCATCTGGATGGAATAGATTTTCTGAATACGGTACGATTGAACATAGCAATTGAACATGAAAACAAATCTTTTCTTAAATTAAAAGTCAAGGTAAGAGATAAAATTGTTGCAGATGGATTAAATGATGATACTTTTGATGTCACAGATAAAGGTGTTCACCTGAAAGCTAAGGAGTTCAATGAAATCCTGGAGGATGAAAATACTGTACTCGTAGATATGCGCAATCATTACGAAAGCGAAATCGGCCATTTCAAAAATGCATTGACTCCTGATGTGGATACTTTCAGGGAGTCTTTGGATATAATTGAAGAAGACCTGAAGGAACATAAGGAAGATAAAAATCTTGTAATGTATTGTACCGGAGGAATAAGATGTGAAAAAGCTTCCGCATATTTTAAACACAAAGGCTTCAAAAAAGTTTTTCAGCTGGAAGGAGGGATTATTAATTATACCCGAGATGTAAAAACCAATGGACTTGAAAATAAGTTCTTAGGGAAAAATTTTGTCTTTGACCACAGAAAAAGTGAACGGATATCAGACGATATTGTTTCTAATTGTCACTTGTGTGGTGTCCCCTGTGACACGCATACAGATTGTAAAAACGAAGCCTGTCATTTATTGTTCATTCAATGTGAATCCTGTGCAGAAAAGCTGAAGGGCTGTTGTTCAGAACCTTGTAAAGAAATTGCAGACCTTTCGATCGAAGAACAACGTGAATTAAGAAAAGGGAACTCCCCCAAAAAGAATAAATTCACTAAAGGCAGGTCTGATGTTCTTAAATATAAAAAATAGTTTCAGGCTTTTACTCCCTTTATGTTTTATTAAATTGCTTTTCATATTTTGATTGCATTCCGCTTTGTAAAATAGTTTCAAAATCTGTTTTGTTAATTTTTTAATCTTGCGATCTGCTAATCATTTTATTGGCTTTTCTCACTATTTTGACCTTTGTATTGTTTCCTTTTTTTATTTTTAACAATATAATTTTATAAGATAACCAAGATTTCTTGATTGCTACCTTTCGATTTCTCTTTATGTTTTTTTTAAAAACACCCTTTTTTATTCTACCCTTAGCCAATAAAACATTACTTTAGAATCCTTCTTAAATTAAATAATGAAAAATTATTTTAATTTAAATGAACTTTTTAACACGACACTTAGTTTAAAAAGTAAACGAAGTTGTTTTACCAATTGTTTTAAAAAATAATTTCTATTGTAAACCACTAAACAAATTTGATGAATTTAAATTTAGATCCTGATTTTACACCATTTCAGACCGGGGGAGACATTGATTTTCTATCTTTTATTTTTTCAGGGGGAGAGCCACACATTAAAATCGTCAGTGACTTGTCTTCCGTCGAAAAAGTTAGAATAAGCCATCGCATAAGGTCTTTCAACGATATGGGTTTGTTGCTTTTAGCTGTTGATTCGATAAAGAGATTCGGTGTAAAGAAAATTGAATTAACAATCCCTTACTTTCCGGCAGCAAGACAAGACCGTGTCATGGTACCGGGAGAATCCCTGTCAGTAAAAGTATATGCAGACCTGATCAATTCACTGAATTTGGACAAGGTAACTATTTATGACTCGCATTCTGAAGTCGCCATTGCACTACTGAATAATTGTAATGCTGTCAGCAATCACCGGTTTATAGAAAAGGTATTAAACAAAACAGGAAAACTTCTTCTGATTTCACCGGACGGTGGTGCCTTGAAAAAAATCTATAAAGTTTCTGCATATTTAGGGGGAGTGGAAGTTGTGGAGTGTTCGAAGTCCAGAGATGTAAAAACGGGAAAGCTATCGGGTTTTAAAGCTTATACTGATGACCTGAACGGACAGGACTGCATTATTGTAGATGACATTTGTGATGCAGGAGGAACCTTTATGGGACTGGCAACAGAATTAAAGAAAAAAAATGCAGGAAAACTATACCTTGCAGTAAGTCATGGAATCTTTAGCAAAGGGCTGGATAACCTGACTCAATATTTTGATACTATATTTACAACTGATTCTTTCAATACATTAGAATCACATCCTCAGTTAGTGCAATTTAAGCTGGGAGAAGACTTAATTTAATTAATTAATAAGTAAAAATTTTCAAATTATGAATCCATTATTATATACCGACGGGTACAAGGTTGACCACAGAAGACAATATCCAGATAACACCACTTTGGTTTATTCAAACTGGACGCCAAGAAAAAGCAGGATAGAAGGAATTGATGAGGTTGTGTTTTTTGGTTTACAATATTTTATCAAGAAATATATCATGGATGATTTTCAACGGAATTTTTTCGACAAGCCAAAGGATGAAATCATCAAAAGATATGCAAGGCGTATCAATAATTACTTAGGACCCAATTCAGTAGGAACTCAACATATATCAGATTTGCACGACCTCGGGTATATCCCAATGGTGTTTAAAGCCATTCCGGAAGGTGCTTGTGTGCCCATTCGTTGTGCTATGTTTACCATGTACAATACTAAGAAAGAATTTTTCTGGCTGACCAATTATTTTGAGACGCTAATATCTACTACTGTTTGGATGACTTGCAATTCAGCAACTATAGCTAAAAAATACAGAGGTATTCTTGACAAATATGCAGCCGAGACATCAGATATACCTGAGTTTGTTGATTGGCAGGGTCATGATTTCTCAATGAGAGGGATGGCAGGGCTTGAAGCTGCATTGATGTCTGGGGCTGGTCATTTATTGAGCTTTACGGGTTCTGACACCATTCCTTGTATGGATTTCCTTGAGGAATATTATAATGCAGATACTGATAATGAATTGGTGGGTGGTTCCGTTGCTGCAACAGAACATTCGGTGATGTGTATGGGAACAAACAGCGGGGAACTTGAAACAATCAAGCGATTGGTTACAGAAGTATATCCCGGAGGTGTTGTTTCAATTGTGTCTGACACCTGGGATTTGTGGAAAGTATTGGATGAGTATTTGCCTGCGCTAAAAGATGAAATTATGTCTCGTGACGGGAAAGTTGTAATCCGTCCCGACAGTGGCGATCCGGTGGATATTATCTGTGGAAACCCAAATGGAAAAACGGAAACTGAAAGAAAAGGGGTAGTGGAATGCTTATGGGAAACATTCGGAGGTACTGTTAACGGTAAGGGATACAAGGAACTGGATTCACATATCGGAGCCATCTATGGAGATTCTATTACATTAGACAGAGCAGAAAATATGTGCAAGAGACTGAAAGATAAAGGATTTGCCTCTACTAATGTAGTGCTGGGAATAGGTTCTTTTACTTATCAGTACAATACCCGTGACACCTTCGGTTTTGCTATGAAAGCAACTTATGGTGAAGTCAATCACGAAGGTAGAGAGATCTTTAAAGACCCGATTACGGATGATGGAACCAAGAAGTCAGCGAAGGGACTCATTAAAATAGTTATGGAAAACGGAAAGTATAAAATGATCGATCAGGTCGGCTGGGAAGAAGAAAAGCAGGGAGAGATGAAAGAAGTTTTCAGAGATGGCAAAATTTTAAAAGATTGGTCCTTAAAGGAGATCAGAGAAACTATTAAAGCTTCTGAATAAACTAATATTTGTTAAATTAAAAATCTATTAATTTCTTAGATGTCCGAAAAAAATTACTTAAGCACTTCTGACCTTCAGGGGATTATTCGCATGGCAACGGATGCAACACTTGGTGTCTCAAATTTGGTGCAGACTATGCACCACCAAATTTTGCAGCCATCATTTTTGCCATCTTATCCCCTGAAGGAATTGATAAGAGGTATTACTGATATTAGTTTTTTTAGTATAAAAACAGGTACAAAGTTAATAGGTAAGGGCCTTGACAATTTAGCAGGTCAACTAGATTTGAAATTAAAGACAGATATATGTTCTGAACAAAAGGAAATTATTCGTTCGGTTTTAAATGGAATTGTGGGTGATTATCTTGTAAAAAGTGATAACCCCCTGTCAATTAACATGCATTTTAGACATAAGGGCAATGCTTTTGTGCCCTTTTGCCAAAATAGTAACCGGGTTCTTTCAAATGTTAATGGCAAAATACTGTTGATGGTTCATGGCTTGTGTATGCAGGATGCTTTGTGGGAACACAAGGGGCACAATCACGGTGAAGCCTTGTCAGAAGAACTAAATTATACAACGATTTATCTGAATTATAATTCAGGAAGGCATATTTCTACAAACGGGCAATCATTGAATTTGCTTTTGGAACAATTAGTTGACAGTTGGCCTGTGCAAATTGAAGACTTTGTCATTATTTCACATAGTATGGGAGGTCTTGTCAGTAGAAGCGCCCTGCATTATGGTAGTCATGAAGAAAAGAAATGGACAAAACAGCTTAAAAAACTTATTTTTCTGGGAACTCCGCATCATGGTGCCCCTCTCGAACGTGTAGGCAACTACATAGACCATATTCTTGAAAATATTCCCTGGACAAAACCCTTTGCCCGGTTAGGAAAAATCCGTAGTGCCGGTATAACAGACCTGAGATACAGCAATTTACTTGATGAAGATTGGGGGAGTTTTGACCGATTCAAAAGACAAGGGGATAAGAGAAAAATTGTACCACTTCCAGAAAAGGTAGATTGTTATTCTGTTGCGGCAAGTCTTGGAATGAAAAAAACTGACCTGACGGACAAGTTATTAGGTGATGGGATTGTTTATCCTGATTCCGCCCTTGGGAAACATAAAAACCCGGTGAAAAATATACAATTTAAGCCTGATAATACTTCCTTAATCTACGACTGCAGTCATTTGGAATTGTTGAGCAAGGCAAGTGTATTCCAACAGATAAAAAGCTGGCTCAGGAATTAAAACTTCCCTCTTTTGTGTATAAAATTAAATTTATTAGGAATAAACAGCGATGAAAATTGCTTTACCCACTCTGTCGTGTTGTTTAATACATTCTTTCTTTTTGTAAAAACGGACTAAGTTATCAGGCAATCTGATGGCTGATTTTTATATCATGGATGGATAAATTAATGGATGTTCAGATGAATAAAAAGGATTGCCAGAGGGCAGATCATAAAAATGATAAAACTGAAGA
>CAJQOX010000356.1 GCA_905480075.1 uncultured Aureispira sp.
CTCGCTGAAAAAGTCCGAAAATGGAAAAAACTCAATGCCCTCATTGGTGATAACAGTGGAAATAAATTTGCCAATTTTGCACAGGGCCTTACCTTACAGAACTTACTGGTCTACGCAAATAAAAGAATTCTGAAACTTTCCGATCGTTATTTGATTACTAAACCCGAAAATGAAGGGGTTCTCAGAATTATCGATAAATACCACGGGAATATTATGAGATCGGTCACCACGCTCTCCGGTGGCGAAACTTTTTTGGTAAGCCTTGCCCTCGCACTCAGCCTCTCGGATATGGCATCCAAAACGGTTTCTATCGACTGCCTCTTTATCGACGAGGGCTTCAGTTCGCTCGATCAGGAAGCACAGCTTATGGCAATGGATACACTCGATAACCTGCAATCGCTGAGTCAGAAAACAATTGGGGTCATCTCTCATGTGGAATCCCTTAAGGAAAGGATAAATGTGCAGATACAGTTGCAGAAAAATGCACAGGGATACAGCAGGCTTGAGGTGGTGGACGGTAGTGCCTTGTGATGTTAAATTTTATTTTAGATAAAATTTGCCTTTTTTTTAAAACATTAATCTATTTTTACTCTATTGTTATGCTGAAAAATTCTACAATGAAAAGTTTATCCAATCCTCTCAAAGCTTTCTTTTTACTTCTTTCTCTTTCTTTTGTCTTTTCCGCCTGCGACCCCTGTGCAAATATGATTTGCGATAACGGTACCTGTAGCGAAGGTAGCTGCCTCTGTGATGAAGGCTACTTTAAAAATGGCTCGAACTGCATTGCTGTAAATATCAAATATGTCGGAATAGGTACAGCAACAGCCTCTCAGATGGTAGAAGATAATTTGGGGAATATTTCCAATCTTCCGGATGTGGAAATCACACTCATCGCATCAACTACCGATACCTACTCTTTTACCTTGCTTAGATTCAATGGTCAGATAAAAAATGATATTGTCTTTTCGGTAAGTACTACGGATGATAATGTGCTTTCTACACTGAATAACCCGCTTACAACTTCTGCCGGGAATACCTATAATGTCAGTGGTAACAAAGTGGGTACTCAGGTAACATTGACTATCAGCGAACCCGGGGGAGATACTTATACATTGAACTATGCTGCTTAGTTCTTGGGTCAGACAGACTTAAATCTGCTGTATCTGAATATATTATGTGTTTATTGAGGGGTTTATTACTTAATATTACTATCTTAATAGTATCAGGGATAGTTCTTTTGTTGTTTTTCTAAACCTTCAGCATTATGAAACTTTTTTACTTCTCCATTTTTTGTCTTGTTCTCTTGTCAGACAATTGCTATGCCCAATCCTGCAATTGTGACCATACGATTAACGGCCTCAGTACTACAGCTGTCAATCAGGTTTATAATACAAGCTATAACTACAGCCCCGGAGATACCTTTTGTATAATGTCTGATACCCTTGCCGGTTTGCGTTTTGTGGGTTTTGAAGGTACTATTGATTCTCCCCTTGTTATTATTAATTGTGGTGGTCAGGTGGTTGTCAAAGAAAATATGTATTCAGGTATTGAACTGAAACTTTGTAAATATATTGAACTCTCCGGTAGTGGTGTCCCCGGGCTTGAATATGGTTTTAATGTCATTCAGACCGGGAATGGATTGATGGGAGTAGGTTTGTCAGCTTTTGATACTGATATAGAAGTGCATCATATTGATATAGAAAATACAGGTTTTGCAGGAATAATGGCTAAAACAGACCCCGATTGTAATGACTCCACTACCTGGCGCTCGAGTGGGTATGTGTTCAGAAATCTGCATGTCCATCACAATTATATTCACAATACCGGTGGGGAAGGGATGTATATCGGTTACACAGGTGGGTATAAAGTCATTTCCAATAAGGTCTGTAACGGCAATTATGTTTTCGGCCACTGGTTTGAAGGGGTGAATATTCACCACAATATCCTTGAGAATACAGGCTGGGACGGAATTCAGGTTTCTCTCGCAAGACAGGATTGTAAAATTCATCACAATACATTCACTGACTGGGGTACGGCCAATGTTACCTGGCAGAATTTTATGATGTCTCTCGGTGGTGGAGTTTATGAGATCTATAATAACTTTGGCTATAATACGCCGGGAAACCCGGGCATAGGGCTTCAGCTGATCAGCGGACAGAGTGGCTCTATATTTTACAATAATGTTATCATTAACCCGGGTGGACATGCTATGTTTCTGCATTCAAGACACGAATTTGATGATGCTTCCAGTGGTTATTATGTGCTGAATAATACAATTATTAATCCTGCAGGCTCCGGCGTTTTTTACAACCCGAGAATCACGCAAAGCCTCGATTCCAATCTCATCTTCTTCGATCAGGATGATGTCCCCTTTATCTGTAGAAATAACCTGATAGCAAATCCCGGATCTGATTATGGTTCAGGTCCTATATGGAAAGATGAAGCGGAATGCTTTTATGATTTTAATGCAAAAAATACCAGAGATTCTCAGCTGGTCAATATTCATCATAATATCAGTACCCGTGACCTCGATACAATAGGAATTACCGATAGCCTCAATAATGATTATAGCCCCCTTGATCTTAATTCTGCCTTATACAATACCGGTTTTGATGTTTCTGTGTTTAATGTAAATACTGATATAAATGATGTGCTCAGACCACAGGGTTTGTTCTATGATATCGGTGCCTGGGAATTTATGACGATGTCAAATACAATTTTTACTCAGGAAGAAGAATTGCCTGTGGTTTACCCAAATCCCTTTGAGGATTATATTTTTATTGATAAGTCAGGTCGGTATCAAAAGGTGGAATTGATTGATTTATTAGGACAAATTGTTTATACAGGAAATGCTATTGTAAACAATCGCATCGATCTAAGTCATTTGGTGCCGGGGGTTTATTTGTTGAATTTCTATAACATCAAACACAATCTTTCACAAACTTTTATGTTGTTGAAAAAATAGGATCATCGATCTCTGTGCTTCTTTTTATTTGTTAAAATGGTTGCCCTTCTGTATTATATGTAATAGTTCTGCCTTGTCATCACAAATTTCTGCCAATTTTTCAATGTTTTCAAATATATAATTATTCAGTAATTCAGTGCCCTTTTTATCCTCTGTTTTTAGCCCGCAAAAAAAAATATACAGATTTAATGGCGTATAATAAATAAGCCCCTGCAAAGACCATATTCCTAATATAATGTTTTTGAAAAGTACTGATTTTTTTTCTTTCTTAATACATTTTTCACAGGCTATATAAAGGCGCTTATTATGCTTTGATAACAGCAGCATACTGGTTGTTTCATTGATTTCAACTGCCTGTAATTTATTATTTGACCCACATTCAGGGCAACTTAGAGACTCAATTATTGTTCTTACGCCCGCTATTTTATTTTTTCTTATTGTTTTAAATTCTGTCTTTATATTTGATAGTAGTTCAGGGTTTAAATTCCTTTTTTTTATTTCTTCAATCAAAACTATTAATACTTCCTCACTGACCTTTGCATCTTTGTTTTCTGCAATTTGTTCAATCTTGTGATTCGGGAATTTTTTATAATGTTCTCTTATTTCTTCTATTGAAAGGCGCATTGGGTATGTCTTTAATGTGGCCAAAGAAAGGCCTGATAGTTTCTGTTTATGTAAAAATAAGGGTAAATATCGGCTAAGTCAAACGAAAAGCACGGAGAGGGTATATAATCTAACGAAACCGTAATATGAATAAACGAATGAAAATGAACAACTTCTCCTTCTCTGAAAATATGGGCAGCTTATAAAGGGCATCAAGTTTGATTTAAGCTTGATCAAAGCAAATTTTTACTAACTTTACTTACTACTGATCAGTTGGGCGTCCGGGCGCTACGTTTCGCAGCTCACTGTTCGTTCGGCCCACAACAACTGTAAAAAACAGTTGTTGTGGTCTGTGGCAAAAGGCCACACTACTACACATCGCTGACGCAAAAAAGAGGAATGAATGATAGATTAAAACCGAAGAGTAGCCTGACGCTGTTCGGTGACATGGTTTGTTGATTGATAATGATGGCAGGATGATGCTTTAATTGAAAACAGGATGAGTAGGGGATACTAAGCATCCCTTAACTCAGTCAGGTCAGCAGCTGAGATGACTCATCCGAATATTTAGTAATCAGCATATTATCTCAATAAAATTACATCTCCCCGTATCACGGTTTTTTCATTATCCTTAAACAATATTTCAGCATACCATAAATAAGAACCTGAGGAGGAAGGTTTGCCCTTAAAGTTACCATTCCAACCCAGAACTTCATTATTAGCTTCAATGCCACTTGCTTCAAATACCAACTCGCCCCAGCGGTCATAGACCCTGAAAAGAGTCACCTCTTTGATTTTCTCGCCTCCCTGTATAAAGAAGTTG
>CAJQOX010000357.1 GCA_905480075.1 uncultured Aureispira sp.
GTATAACCTGTTCCATTTTCTCTATGGTCTTTTCTGTCGTTTTAAGAGGTGTCCCGGATTCCAACCGTACCAGAATTTCCATCTGTCCTACATCGGATTCCGGAAAGAGTTCGTAGCCCAGATGCTGTATTATAGTAAGAGAATAAGCAAAAAGCCCGATTACTGCCGGAAGTATCAACCACCATATTTTTAAAGCACCTTTCAGGCTATAAGCATAGCCACGACGCAGCAGGCCAATAAGACGTTGAATGATATTTTCTTTCCTTTCTGCTCCGGTTTTTCTGCGTGTTCTATTGAAGAATAAGGCGGCTAACAATGGCACAAATGTAAGTGAAAACAGGTAAGAACCTGCCATAGCACCTGCAACGGTGAGTGCCAGCGGAGAGAAAAGAAATTTCGCAATTCCTGTAAGGAACATGACCGGGAAAAAGACCACTACAATTACCAGAGTAGAAGCCAGAACGGGAGTGGCTACTTCCATTACAGCATCCTTCGAGGCCGTCCAGGAATCTTTGCCCATATTGAGGTGCCGGTCTATATTTTCGAGTACGACAATAGAGTTGTCAACCAATAAACCCAACACAAGTACAAAACCACCAAGTGTGATCGAATTGATAGATTGTCCTGTCAGTGAAAGCACAATAAACCCGAACAAGACAGACAAGGGTAAACTAAGCGCTACAATAAGGGCTGAACGGAAAGAACCCAGAAACAAGAGCAAAACCAATACAACCAATCCTAATCCGCCCAATCCGGCATAGGTCAGTCCCGAAATAGCATTCCGTACATAGGAACTCTGATCAAAAATTACATCAAGATTCACATCGTCAGGCATCCGTTCCTTGAGAGATGGCAGGGCTTTTTTTACCCCTTCTACCGAGGCAATAGTATTGGCGCCAGGACGTTTGAAGATGGGCAGATATACCTGACTCTTTCCATCCACACGGGCGATATTCGTTTGTATAACAGAAGCATCTTCCGCCCTGCCGATATCTTTGACATAGATGGGCTTGCCGTTTTTGTAAGTAATAACAATATCGTTGAAATCCGCCACATCGATAATCATCCCCTTAGCATCTATTGCATAGTTCATCATCCCTATTTCGGCAATACCGGAGGGAATCATAGTGGTATTTTTCTGAATTGCCTCGTTGACTTCAGTCTGTGAAAGTCCGAGGGCTTCGAGTTTCGACGGATTGACATAAATATGTATGCGCCTTTTTGTTCCACCATAGGCAGCAGGTGCCACAATACCCGGCACACCACTCAGCATTTGACGAAGGTTATAATAGGCAATATCATACAATTCTTTTCCACTCTTTATTTTGGAACTCACAGTCAGCAACATCAGCGGTTTCGAGGCGGTCGGGTCGAAGGGCTGCACCATAGGAGGCAAAGTGCCCGGGGGCTGATAGTACATATCACTCATTGCATAGGCAGAGGTATTTGCCATTGCCTCGGCAGGGTCTACATCTTCACCGTAAAAATTCGTTACCATCGATACGCCCATGATACTTTTGGATAATTGCTTCTCGATTCCCGGTGATTGGCCTGTCCAGCGTTCCATACGACTAGTGATGTCTTTTTCTACCACCTCAGCCGGCATACCCGGATATAGGGTCAGAATCTGCATGGCCGATTTTTTGAAAGCAGGTAGAATATCTACAGACATTCTTGGTATCAGTACCCCGGCCAAAACAATGACCATGATGGTCATAACCAGTATCAGATAGGGGTTCCGAAAAGAGAGTTTTATCATAATGTATGTTTTTTAGACCGCCTTGTTTTATTGATTGCCAAATTTAACAAATTTTCGGTAAAGGAGTATTTTATTGGACATAGCTTTTTAAAAGGCCTGACTTTACAAAACTCTGTACTTTATGTATTTTTACTTCTGTTTTTTCTGGTTAATGATAACCTTACCTTTTTGAGATATCAATTTTATGTTTGTGCAAACGACTTTGAGCTATATCTGATCAATGAGGCGGTTTTTACTTTATAATTTGCACTTATATTGTATTGATGAGTAATTTTAATTGAAGTGAAGTAGTAGTCATTTTTAGTGTTTACAGAAAACCTGTTACTTAATTAATTCTTTTCTTTTTAAGTTTTTTACCCAAAAGCAAGCCTGAATTTCCCGGAATTAATTATTTGTAATCTGAAGAATATGTTGAAGCTGATCTGTTTCAATATAATCTACTCCATATTCAATCGCATCAATATTTGATTGTCCTGAATTAATGCCAAATGCAGCAATTTTTAAGCCCGATTGATGTGCTTCTTTTACCAGGTCTTGGTTTAAAGAGTTTATGTGAATGGAAATGCCTTCAAAGTTTTGTACAAGTGCTTCCTGCTTGGATTTTTGAAAGTCTGAACTATAAATAAAAGTTTCAATATCCGGGTTTAAGCTCTTAACTTTCATGAGCAGATTCAGATCAGAAGAAGTAAGATAGGAATTGAATACAATATCCTGTTTTATCACCCATTCTGTATATTTTCGGGCAAGTAAATCTGTATAATTTGAGTCAGGGTTCATCTGATAGTTTTTCAGATCAAGTGAAAATATATAATTTTCTTTGTTAACAATAGAATGGAACAATTCATCTGCATGGATAACAGGATATTGTGCATACAAAGGATTCATATAATAAGCCCCTTTTATTTGTTGCCAGTTATTGTTAAATATACTGCCGGATAAATTGGTAGCAGGACTCATATCCGAGTCATGAAATATAATCCAGACACTATCTTTACTCAATTGAATATCAATTTCAACTCCTTCAGCTCCCATATTCAGACACTTGAGTATTGATTCGAAAGTATTAATTGGCAGCGTATGAGCAATACCCATCCCTCCATGTCCCAATATTTTGCAATCAGGATTCAATTTAGGAATTTTTCTACAAGATGAGAAAAAAAATAAAATGATGATAATGTATAATTTTTTTGTCATAATACTAAAAACAATAACCAATATAGGCCGCAGCCCAGTGTCTGAAATGTGTATTAAATTCTAAAATTGGAGTATATCTTATTCCTGTAATCAAACCTTTTGGATGTTTTTGATAACGATATCCAATAGAAAATCCAAGATGAGAATTTAATTTTCGATAAGAACGGACAGAAGGGTTGTATTGTACTATCAGTGACATAATAAAATTGATTCCTAATTCTACATGATGGTTTTTTCCATAAAAAGCATAAAGCCCAGATGTAAATATTAAATCAGGATTGAATTTATTTTCAAAATCTGTAAAATTATTTGTTCCTGTACCGATACGTCCGCTTAAGTATATTTTATGTTTTTTAAATTTCAGAAATGTGCAATCGTAATTTATAGATCCATATCCTCCTGTGCCCAGGGCTTCAAGATATATACTATGTTTTATTACGTGTTTATCCTTTTGTGCAATAATAAAGATAGGGTAAATTAATAGTATTAAAATGTAGCGTATTTTCATTGTTATGAAAAATGATTTTAAAATTAAATACCGATTTATTTATCTAAGATAATTTAAAAGGTTTACAATTTTATACTTTTTGAAAGTACAAAAAATAGACTTTCTATAAATAATCTACTTTTGAGGAACTTTTATCAGTTTATTTCAATTATAATAGTATAACAATCACATAAAATAGTTTTACTATTATGATACTCAATATAATCAGGCCTGTACTGACAAAAAGCAGGATTCGCAAAAATAAAGAGCAGGATATCAAAAAGTTTGAGGAACTGACCCGTATTAACAAGCCGTTGACAAAAACTCAGAAGGCTCAGCAATTGAAAGGGACTAAAAAGATGCGTCTTTTTATTGTTTGGGGAACAATTACTTTGGTAATTATGGTACTCATGTTAGCCTCCTCTTTATCCGTTTAATTATTAATTACTGTCTTCTACAATTGGAAGGCAGTTTTTTTCCAATATAAATAAAAAATAATGTGGTCATTCGGGTCTGTAAGTGCTATGCTTACAATTTTAAAAAATAATAAAAGAGAGAAAAACACTATTTTCGAAATAGATAATGAAAATAATAAAGTTTATACAGAGAAGCTGGAATTGAAAAAATCTTCGAGAGCTCAGATAAGAAAATGCAAAACTGAGATCGAGTCATATAAACAGAATGAATTCATTAGAAAAATAATTCTGTTAGTGTTGATAATTATGATTTTTACAGGAATTATTATTCAATGGGTTTAATAAAAAAAGCTGTCATTCAATAGACAGCTTTTTTTAATAGAATTAACCATTTATATTTTGAACGTATCCCAAGAGTAGAATATGTTGTATTAGAACAATATGATGCCACAAAAAAGCATATTCACTGTTTAATTTCCTAGGTTTTTGTATAAAGCCATAAGTGCCAGGAAATTAGTGTCCTTCAATTTGTCAGCCTCTGTTTTATTTATGAATTGAATTAATTTATATTGAAAATCCGGGATTTGACAACATAGTGAAAGTACCAATTGATTGTCTAATACAATAATCTCGCTACCGGCAATAGCTTCGAGAAAAAAGTCTGAATTATCACCATTTAAATAGCTTCTAAGGTTAGTAGCAATTTCTCCATCCCTGAATAAATTCTGGACTTTCTTTTTGTTTTTATGAAGAGTGTATTGTTTTATTAAGCCTTTTTTTACCAGAAAAATTTTGTTGCAGACAGTTCCTTTTTCAAGTAGCTTTTCTCTTTCTGTTATTTTTTGATGTTGTAGATTCTGTGGTTTAATAGTATCAAGGATAGAGAAATGATCAAAATTCGATTTTTGGTGTTTTGTGGTTATAACTGACATATCAAATTTTTTAAAATAATCAGGACTATTAATCATAATTATTTATTTGTAATAATTGTGGTGACTTACTTTAATAAGTTGTAAAATAAATGCTTAGGTTGTTTGATTAATATTTAATGAAAATTAATTCAATTTGCGTTAAAATTATATTCATTTATCTGTAAATGAGTGATATATGTAGGTTTTTTGTTAATTTGGATTAAAATGTTTTTTTTGTGATTTTTTTTACATTTATTGAAATATTAATTCTTTTCAGGAATCATTGACGTTTTTTTTATTATTTATATTTTTTATTTTTTATTATTGATAATTAGAGATGTACCACATAAAAATGGAAGAGTAGTAACTATTATTATGAATAAAAAAAAGGAGATTGAGGCAATAATTTTTGATTTTGATGGTACTTTAGTGAATAGTGTAGATATATATTTACGACTTTTTATGAAATTGGGAAAGCGTTTCGGAAGGGATATTGAAGAGGAGGATTTTATGCTACTCAATGGTATGTCAGTAAAAGATGCGATAAGAGAGTTAGTTCGCCAAAAAAAGTTCAAACGACGTATTATTCCCTATCTGCTGTTCAACAAAAAAGCATTGCAAAAAGGGGTTACAAGGGAGACAGAAATTTATCCTGAGGTAAAAAAATGTTTGACCCACCTGAAAAAACATTATAAGTTGGCTATTGCTACCAATAATAAAAGAGCGCATTTGGAAACACTTTGCAGCCGATATGATATCAATGATTTTTTTCAGGCAAAAATTGCTCAGGAAGATTTGAACTACAGAAAACCGAATCCTCAGGCTTTTTTGCTCGCTGCAGAAGCACTTGAGGTCTCTCCACAAAATTGTTTGGTGATAGAGGATACACCTATAGGCCTTGCTGCAGGCCTGAATGCTGAAATGAAAACCTGTGTGGTGGAACATACTACCGACAAGAAATATTTTAAGCATTCACCTGATGTATTTATCAATAATCTGACTCTTTTAACCAAGGAATTTATTGATGCTACATTATAAATATATGTATTCAGAAGCTGAATTCCGGGTATATTAAGAACATTTCGGACAGAAACCTGAAACGTTGATACTGACTTCATCGATTTTAAGTCCCTTGATAGAAAATTCAACTTCTTTATCCAGATATTCACAGCTGACTTTATCACATTTTTTACATTTAAAATGTATGTGGTTGTGAGTGTGTGTGTTATGTGTGCAGGTGTTGCCGCAGACAGCATAGTAGGTTTCTTCCTGATTAAAGATAGCCTTGTGTATGAGGCCTTTTTCGATTAATGTTTTAATAGTTCTGTAAAGGGTAATACGGTCTGTATCCTTTAGTTGCTTTTGAAGGAGTGAAAAAGGCATAGCATTTTTATAGTTCATCAGCTGCATCAAAACATCCGTTCGGGTAGAGGTTATTTTCAAATTTCGGGTTTTTAATAGTGACTTTATTTTTGAATGTACTTCCATGATTTAAAATTTAAAATGTAAGACGGCAATCAGATTGATTCCTTGTTCATCTGCATAATATCTTTGTCTGTTCATATAGTCCCTGTAGCGTGTATTCAACATGTTTTCAATTCTGAGTGAAAAGTTGAGTTTTGCTTTTTTCAATGGAATATCAGCGGAAAGACTAAAATCCATCAGAAAATAGGAAGATGGAGGAGCATAAAAATCTTGTTCGGGTAATATATTGTTCTGTTGAAAAACATATCGGTTTCTCAGAACAAAACTAAGGTTTTTAATCTTACTCTTGCCGTTCTTGTTTAATTCAGGAATTGTATAACTCAATTCTCCTGTAAAATTATTAGAAGGCATATAAACGAGAGGCTTGTTATCATAAAGGTGATTGCCTCTAAGAAAACTATATCTGATATCAATGTTAAAACCTTTGAAAGGAGCTATTTTTGTTTGCGCATCAAAGCCATAAATTTGGACATCGTCCTGTTGATATACATAAACAGGAAAAGCACCCCGGATTGTCAGCCTGCTTTCGGACTGAACCTGCAGGTAAATAAAGTTATTGAAATAGTGGTGATAGGCATTCAGATTAAAGGTAAAAGTTTTTTTGAGTTTTATTTCAAGCCCTAAACTAT
>CAJQOX010000358.1 GCA_905480075.1 uncultured Aureispira sp.
ACGGAACTATCATTGAGTGCCTTGATAAGAGAAGGCTTTCTGTTGTCATCGAGATGAGTACGTTTCGATTTTTTGAGTGTGTGGCTGAGGTTGGCCAAAGTGCAGCCGAACAATACCCGGTCGCCCAGTAAAATTCTGTGATCCAGCCGTTCACCCGGCGTCTGAAACTGAAAAATATCCACCCCCAGCTGATCCACGATGCCACGGTCCATAAATCCCGGACAATCATGCATCTTCTTATCAAAGGAACCCGTACCGAGAAAGCGGTCGACATCCACTTTTTTGGCCCATACCAGGTCCTGAAATTCCTGAATAGTCTGTGCCGCAAGCAGTTGTTCATACTTTTCGGGATATTGCATCTTCAGTTCTATGAGCTTGCCTTCAAACTGTACCGATAGTTTTTGTTCGAGATGTTCCCTTAAATCCTCATAAGTTCTATAACCCAGAAAACGGAACTTATCCCGGGGATTGACCAATACCCTCAACATAATAGCCAGGGAAATTGCGCCGGCACTCGCACCGCTGAACACATCAATCTCTATGCGGTCGTAAGGAGCATAAACCGGATTACCGTCTTTGTCTTTTTCTTCCGTGTTGTATTGTCCGTAGACGATCTGCTGTTTGATAGTTTCCGATAAGGCAGAACCTGAAAAGGTGCCCAAAGAAACCCCTCCGCCCATTACAAAACCCAATCGTAGTGTCTTTCCCATGTAATCAATTATATTTTAACCTTATGATTTATACATCAATTCAAAATTACTGTAATAATAGTAAAACAGCCTTTTTAAAGGTATAAAAATATAAGCAGAGCTAAAAATAATTTTGTTGATTTGACAGATGTCTCAATTAATCGTACTTAACTATTCAGACTTAAAAAGTCTTATTTAAATTCAACTGTTAAAAAATTTTAGTGCGGGGAAGTAGTTTTTTGATTTTTGAAATTTCTTTTTTAGAAATATTATTCCCCTTTTTTATATAAAAAACTTTCAGATTGGATAAATTTTCAATGGAATCAGGTAATGATTGAATACTGTTTTTGATGATATAGCAGTTTTGGAGGTTAACTAAATTTCCGAAGGAATTGGGCAGGCATGAAATTTTATTATCTGCAATAGTCAGAAAATTCAACTGATTCAACTCACCGATCCATTCAGGCAGTATTTTTAAATTACAACTACTCAAAGCCAATAATTTTAAATTTGAAAGCTTTTTGATCCACTCAGGTAAAACTTCAAGATTTTGATTGTTTAAATATAACTTTTCTATGGAATTATATATTTCAGGAATTGTATCTATTTGAAGACGGGCTTTTATTGTCCCTTTTCCTGATTTTAGTTGTTCTGCAATAGCCGGTAATGCTTTTAGTGTTTTTTTCTTTGATGCTTCAAGTATTGGTAGAAAATATTCTTTTACCTTTTCTCTCAACACCGATTTTCCTTTCAATAACTGAAGGGCAATTGTAGCATTCTGATGATTGTCACTAAGAAGCAATTGACAGATTTTTTTTACTTCCAAAGGTCTTTTTGGTTTCATTTTAGCTGGTTTTTATTAAGCTAATATATTGAAAATAGATTTTGAATTGTCTTTTGGTTCATAATAAATTAAAAAGTAGTATCAATAAATATATCAATCGGAATTAAATGATGAAATTGATTTTCTATTCCAACAAAAAAGGGTTGCCGTAAAATGTTCGGCAACCCTTATAGAAAACCCATGGGATTTTCTCCTTATTCCTTTTGTTGAATCATAAGATGATGAACAATATTTTTACATTTACAGAACCATCAGTACTTGCTGAAAAATTCCCAAATAACATCACTTGCATGATAGCTACAACCCGTGAAAGGTCGAGGCCAGGAATGTTCCCAGTTGTTGAGGCGGTACAGCCATACTTCGTGATTGTTTGTACCGTTCCGATGATAAAAGGCAGTGGTTTTCTGAGGAATAGTCAGGGTATCTACCGAAGTGCAATTATTAAGCGTGGCCCAATAGGCAACAACATCTTCTACCTTTGCTGCACCTCCCCAGCCACCTGTCGTATCCATGCTGCCATCGTAATCCACAACATCATCATCTACTCCGTGAATGTGCAGTACCGGTATAGGATTGGCAGGATTGCAATGCGTCCAGTCATGTCCACTTATAGTGCCGGTTACAGAGGCAACAGCCTTAAATACGTTCGGCGCCTCGCAGGCAAGGGTATAAGACATAAAACCTCCGTTCGACATACCGCAGGAGAAGGTGCGCTGCAGGTCGAGGTTATGTGAAGCCTGCAGGTCTGCAGCAAGACTTGTCAGAAAACCCACATCGTCCGCAGAACTGATGTTCAGATTGGCATTCCAGTGATTGATATTCGAATTGTCCTTTGTTCCCTGAGGATAACAAACCGCAAAACCATTGGAATCGGCCACGGCATTCATGCCATAGGATAATTGGGCAAAGTCTGAATTAGAGGTATAGCCATGAAGCAAAAAAACCAAGGGGGCATTTAATGGTAAATTGTCGGGCTTGTACAGAATGTAGGACCTTTCCACTCCATTATGTGTAAAGGTCTCCCGGTGGGATTGTCCCTCGTCCTTATTGCAGGAAGAACAAAAGATAAAGAAAACAGAAATTGATAAGAGGGCGATCAGCGTATTCCTTTTAATTGAAAACATGTGTTTTGATTTTTTGATAGTTTGATTGTGTAAGCGGAATTAATAATACATAAGAAATTATGACAGGCAACTTACAACAAGAATGCCATTGTTTTCTTTTCTCTGTTTCTTAACTAATCCTGTCGATGATTTTACTGATTTTTTTTGCCAATCAACCGGTCGGATATATTTAATCTTTGATTCATCATATAATATCATAATCAATTTAATCTATTGTTTTCACCTTAAAGGTTTCAAAGGAATTATTATTTTGACCGTTTTTAAAAAAAACCAATATTAAATCCCCTTTCCGGTCAACCTTATTTATAAAAAATTGTATTATATTGTATGTCTTATAAAGATTAATAATATGAAAAAAAGAAGCGGTTTTGTATTCAAAAAATACGAGGCACCACATCAGGAACCTTTCGACAAACTCTTTGAGATTTTCAAAGAATTGATAACGCATACCTCAGGGGATGTGGAAGAGGCTTTGGATTGGCTAAGAGAACTTGACCGGGAGTACGAACTGACGACGGCAGAATATACGATCGATGATTTTATAGAAGACCTTAAAAAGAAAGGCTATCTGAAAGACGATGATGATCCGCAGAAGAAGGGTGGGGGATTGGCAATTACAGCCAAAACAGAACGGGCGATCCGTCAACAGGCCCTCAATCATATCTTCGGAAACCTCCGCAAAAGCGGTGCAGGCAATCACAAAACCAAACATGTGGGGCAAGGTGATGAACATAATGGTGAATTCCGAAATTATCAGTACGGCGATTCGTTAGATAAAATATCGATGACTGAAAGTCTCCGAAATGCACAGATTAATAATGGTATCTCGGATTTTAAGCTTACAGAGGACGACCTGGTAGTGGAACAAACCAATTATAAGTCGCAAATGAGTACCGTGCTGATGATAGATATCAGCCACAGCATGATACTTTATGGCGAGGACCGAATCACTCCCGCCAAAAAGGTAGCAATGGCCCTCGCGGAACTCATTATTACACGTTATCCTAAAGACAGTCTGGATATTCTGGTCTTTGGCAATGATGCCTGGCCCATAAAGATCAAGGATTTGCCCTATTTGCAGGTAGGACCATATCATACCAATACGGTTGCAGGGCTTCAACTGGCAATGGATATGCTCAGAAGAAAACGAAATACCAATAAGCAGATATTTATGATTACCGACGGCAAGCCAAGCTGTCTGAGAATGAAGGACGGGACCTATTACAAAAACAGTTTCGGCCTCGACAAGCACATTGTGGGCAAATGCTACAACATGGCACAACAAGCCAGAAAGCTGCATATTCCTATTACAACATTTATGATTGCTCAAGACCCATATCTGATGCGTTTTGTGGATGAATTTACTCAGCATAATCGCGGTAAAGCCTTCTTTACGGGGCTCAAAGGGCTGGGGGAGATGATTTTTACTGATTATGAACAAAACAGAAAAAAAAGAATAAGATGAAACTATTAATTATTATTACGACGATGCTGTTTTTATATAACAATTCGGGAGAAATTAATTTTGGATCTTCTGGAAATTCTGATAGTTGGTATGCTGTAAATGATGGTGTGATGGGGGGACTTTCATCTGGACTATTGAAAGAAACCAAGAATAGTATTGTTTTTTCCGGAGCGGTATCCCTCGAAAATAATGGAGGATTTGCTTCAATCCGTAGTTCCTATGATAATTACAAGCTATCAAAATTTAATACGGTGGAGGTCCGGTACAAATCTACTGATTATGATTTTGCCATGACTATGGAGCTGAACAAACGATTCTATATGCCTTATTATAAATTCAATTTGCCGGAAACCAAGAATAAATGGAAAATTGTTAATATTGAACTTAACCAATTTGAAGCCTATTCCTTAGGCCGTAACTTAGGATACTCGCTGGATGATGAGAGCAAAAATGAAATTATTCGTTTGGGTTTCATCTCCAACGAAAAAAATGCAGGAAAATATCAAATAGAAATTGATTACATAAAATTTATTAAATGAAACCGACAATTACTACATTGGGCGCACTGAAAAGCGCAGGATATACTACTAAATCAGTAAAAGAAGAACTTCGTCAGAATCTGATAAAAAATCTTAAGGAAGGTAAATCCAGTTTTGAGGGAATACAAGGTTATGAAAATACTGTCATTCCCGAGTTGGAAAGGGCTATACTTTCTGGGCACAACATCAATTTTCTGGGTTTACGCGGACAGGCTAAAACCCGTTTGGCAAGGCTGATGATACAATTGTTGGATGAATGGATGCCGGTCGTTGCCGGGTCAGAAATTAACGACGACCCTTTACGTCCTATTTCCAGATATGCTGTCAACCTGCTCAACGAAAAAGGAGATGACTGCCCTGTAGAATGGATACACAGAAACCTTCGTTTTGCCGAAAAATTAGCAACACCGGATGTAACGGTAGCCGACCTGATAGGAGATGTGGACCCGATAAAAGCCGCCAATTTAAAACTATCCTATGCCGACGACAGGGTGATTCATTACGGTATGATACCCCGCGCTAACCGCTGTCTATTTGTTATTAATGAACTACCTGACCTTCAGGCACGTATTCAAGTCGCCCTCTTTAATATACTGCAGGAGGGAGATATTCAGATACGGGGATTCAAATTGCGTCTGCCACTTGATATTCAGTTTATCTTTACGGCTAATCCCGAAGATTACACCAACAGGGGGTCAATAGTTACACCCTTAAAAGACAGGATTGGCTCTCAGATTCTGACACATTATCCAGAAAATATTGAGATTGCCCGATCAATTACCGAACAGGAAGCCAAGCTCAATGAATGGCAAAAAAACAATATCTATATTCCTTCTTTGGCCAGAGATTTACTCGAGCAGATCGGATTTGAGGCAAGGGAAAGTGAATTTGTAGACAATAAAAGTGGCATCAGCGCTCGTATGAGTATCACTGCCATGGAAAATCTACTCAGTACGGCCGAACGCCGTGCCCTAAGGAACGGAGATGACAAAACCTCTGTCCGTCTGAGTGATTTTATGGGCGTCATTCCTGCCATTACCGGAAAAATGGAACTCGTCTATGAAGGCGAACAGGAAGGGGCTGCCAATGTAGCAATTACCCTTATGGGGGAAGCCATTAAAACGCTTTTTGTAAAATATTTTCCTAAGATCAGTAAATTGGAAAAGCCCGGAATCTCGGGGCCTTATCAGGAATTGGTAGATTACTTTTTTGACGAGGGTTCCTTTGAGTTGGAGGATGAATATAATGACAATTCCTATTGTAAAGTGTTGGATGCAGTACTACCACTTCAGGATTTAATAGAAAAATACCAACCGACGATCAATAAAAAAGATCAGAACTTTTTCAAAGAATTTTTACTTTGGGGGCTTGTTGAATACAAGAAGCTCAGCAAGGAAAGATATTCAGCGGGCATTGCCTTTACTGATACTTTGGGTTCCTATCTTGGGAGT